>WFOZ01000977.1 GCA_015487825.1 Planctomycetaceae bacterium | reverse complement strand
GTTCAGGAGCGGTGCGTTTGCAACAAACTGAACGAGGCATTTTGAAGGGATCACTCGCTATGTTTTCAGCGAACCAGTCTTCGCATCGCTCACAGACCTCCTATTTTCCACTCATGCCAACAGGGCTGATGATGCACAGCGAAGATCAGTAAATGATTAACATTCTCACTCTCAAGATACCGCCACAGTCATACCGTATCCGGACAGCCTCCTAGCCCCGGTTGATAAATTAACCGGGGCCACGCGCGGCCCATCGCAGGAGGAAGCACCGAATCCTTGGCGTGGTCCGCAACAGCGGACCCTATGGCCTGGGTGTTGGCCAGCAGTAAATGACTGATCTTGTGGTCATGATTTGTTTTGCTGTAATATGCCCGTGGAGACAGTAGTCCACTTCCCGGTGCAGGATCGAAAATATGCAGAAAAATCGAAAAGTCAGTCTGATATTGTTCTCATTTTTTCTCTTCGCTCCGAATTCGCTTTTCGCTCAAATTCAGAACCCATTTAAGGGCCTTAAAGAACATAACAATCTTGAATGGATTGAGCCGAGTATCCATTTATTCCCCAATTCGACTGGTGGTCGTTTTTATCAATTCGATCCGATTGCTTTTGCGAAGTTGAAGTTAGATCACCTGGGCTTTCAGGATTCGAATTACAATATGGATTTGCTTAGTGTTAAGGATTCTGCCGCACCGCCATTCGACTGGATCGTTTCTGTTCCACATCGCCAGCAGGACAAAGAGCCTTTTGTATTTGAATTGGCACATAATGGCAATACGCGCGGCCTGAGCTCAAAGATGAAGAGCCTGCAGGAGTGCGGCAACGATGTTCATGTGAGTTTGGAGCGTAACCGTCAACGTTATTTTTTGGGTGAGAATATTCTGTTGAAACTGGTTGTCAGAAATTATTCAAAAGTCCATGAGGTGAATGTCAGACAAGGTGGAGATTACCGTGGTACAGGAAGAGCATACCGGCTGAAGGTCACTGCCTGGGACGAAAATGGAAATCGTGTTCCCGATCCCCTCGGTCAGCGGCCATATTCAAGTCATCGTGGTGGTTTTGTAATGGATAGACAGTTAAGTGCGAATGAAAATGTCTTCATAAAGGTACCACTTCTTAAATACTGTTTTTTCTCAAAGCCAGGGCGTTACAACATCAAAGTTTATCATGATCTCGGTTGGGATAAGGCTCCTCATTTTGGAGGTCATGATAATGAGTTACCAAACAAGGCAGCGATTGCTCCAGTTTTAGAAACGATAATCGAGCTTGTTGAGCCTGATGTTGATACTGCTGGTCAGTTACTGGCTGAAATGTTGAAGTTGCCGGACTCCCCGCAGCACAGATGGGGAGAAGATTCGAATGAATATTACGATCTTAGTTTGCTCCGGCATCCTCACTATGCCGTGCATGTTATCGAGCTACTCCATTCAAAGCCCGAGATGGCGAAAGAAATTATGTATTCACTTAGCGAGATCGGGACAATTGAAGCCAGTCAAGCTTTGATTGATTTGCTCGAACTTGCATCGGAACCGGAGATGGAAAAACATTTTCCTGTTGCTTATCACTCCAGATTGCTGGAGGCCATCAAAGCCAGGATGCCTGTTCCTCAACCTGTTCATTTTAAGCGATATCGCAAGTTTGATCCTGAGCAGAAAAATATCAAAAACTATTGGAATGACGAGTTAACTGAAAAACTGTCGATTGTAGGTCAGACACTTACTCAGGATCGTTTGCCCGGTATGAGTGAATTGGGAAAACAGGTTTTGGAAATGTTGAAATAGCACGTAGAGAGTTGCGTGAAAACTTGTCCTGATTGAACACGAAAGAGGCAAGAGGAATCGTGGCTGAACAAATCAGAATTATTGGTGTTCACTCAATCGTTGCTAATGAACCATGCTATCTCGTTGAAATTGAATTGAAAGTACCATTGGATGAGTTCGATTTTGGGGCAGTGACGCAAGAGGTGCCTGACCACCCGAAGGATAACTGGCAAGTAGCCTGGGATGAACAGCAGATCGGCGACGAAGATACTGGGTTTCGGTATCTCTTTTTCTTTCACTATCTGGAGTTTGATCGTCCTCTGCTTACTCCGCTGGGGCCAATCCCAATTCCTGAACCAACACCTCTTCCAGATCACCTGAAAGAGATTGATTACGATGAGCCGTAGTGCCTTATCAGGCTTTGAATTGAGAGGTGATTTTTTATACTCTCTGCAATCGGAAAGTCTGTCTTAAAACACTTTCTTATACGCATTCGTGTATTTGTTTGCGCGTTGAAATTTTCCTGACCTCTTGCCAGTACAAGGTCATGATCGATAGCTCCTCGCAGTTTATAATCGAGATCGACATTACTGTTTATTGGGCAGAAGTTACAAGAAAAGGGCAACCGGCTTTCGCCAATTGCCCTTTTGGAAATTATTACTCAAACACGATTCATGCAGAGGCGACTGCCTCTTCCGGATTGGGAGCTTCAATTTCTCCATCGAGAAGTGGATACATTGCATCCACAAAGCCTTTCAGGTGGTTGCTGCGTGTCTGGTGCTGCAATTTCCTCAAAGCTTTCGATTCGATCTGACGAATACGTTCCCGGGTTACTTTGAAGATACGTCCGGTTTCTTCCAGTGTGTAACTGTAGCCATCACCCAGGCCATATCGCAGTTTGATAATTTCGCGTTCACGGTAGGTCAGGCTTTTCAGTACGTGGTTAATTTTGTCCCTGAGCATCTGCTGCATGGCAGTATCAGCGGGGGTACTTTCCGATTCATCCTGCAGGAAATCGCCGAAGCTGCTGTCTTCGCTTTCACCAACCGGCGTATCAAGACTGACTGGATGTTTCCAGGTCTTCATGATCCGTTCAGTTTCTTCGACTGACATATCAATCGCTTCGGCCAGTTCTTCCATTGTCGGTTCGCGACCGGTTTCCTGACGAATTTCTTCCGCTTTCGCTTTCAGCGTTGAAATACTCTGGAACATATGGACGGGGATTCGAATTGTGCGGGCATGGTCTGCAACAGCACGGGTAATCGCCTGGCGAATCCACCATGTGGCGTAAGTAGAAAATTTGTAACCTCTGCGGTATTCATATTTTTCCACACCACGCATCAGGCCCGCGTTTCCTTCCTGGATCAGATCCAGAAAGCTGAGGCCACGATTACGATACTTCTTGGCGATAGAGACCACCAGACGCAGGTTGCCTCCGGAAAGTTGCTGTTTAGCTTCTGTCCAGGCGGCAAAACGACGTTTTATTTCTTTTGTTCGGTTGATGAATTCTTCCGGTGTTTCAAGAACATCCTGAATAATCTCAGCCAACTCGTGCTGCATCTGCTCTACTTCATCAGCAGCAGAGGCAAGTCTGCGCAACCTTTTGATGTCGCGTTGCAATTGCATGATTCGCTCTGCGACCTGATCCATCCGTTTGATGATCGGCTGCAAACGCTGGGTTCGCAGACTGAGTTCTTCGGACAGCGTTGTCATTTTTCGTCGTCGAACGACCATTCGCTCCAGGGCAGCCTCCTGCTCTTGTTTGGAAGTCTCGGGTGAGATACGAATTTGAAAATCATCCCGGTTTTGTTCCATGAGCCGACGGAGCGATTTAAGATTGGGCTCCATCCGACCAAGAATCTGCTCTTTTTGAGCGTTTTCAGTTTCGGAAGTTCGCAAAGTTCGCTCAAAGGGGAGCTCACCGGAATGAACTTTTTCGAGCATTTCAACAATTTTGTTAAGTGTGTAATCCGATTCAACAGCAGTACGGCGGAATCGTTTTCGGGTGACTTCTATTCGCTTGGCCAGGAAAATTTCATCAGCCCGTGTCAGCAGCGGAATGGTTCCCATCTGAGAGAGGTACATGCGGATCGGGTCTCGCGAAGAAACGGGCGTCTCGGGCCCGATTAATGTTTTCGCGATTTGCTCTGCGTTAACCTGCTCCGCTTTCGCTTTGGTGGCCTTCTCCACTTCATCCCCGTTGCGAGCAGCCGGATCGTCGATCATGTCGATCGACAGTTCATCCAATGCCAGAACGATTTGGTCGATTAAAGTGGGGTCTCCCCCCTCGTCCGGCAGGTATTCGTCCATCCGCTGATAACTCAGATGCCCATCTTTCAATGCAGCATCCATTAACGGCTGTATTGATTCGCTGAATCGAATCACCATACACTCCCTTACTTGAAAAAAAGGCCCGAAATCGCGTTACTCCATAACGCGGTGAATAAATTCAAAATCCTACAATAACTCTTACTGAATGAAGATTTCCACAATGCCATTGATTACACAGGAATACAAGTCACCCTGTTGTTAGAGAAGACGAATTCCATCAAATTTATCCTGATCATCAATCCTGAACAGGGAAAAGATGGACTTCCCTCACGTGCGTGCATGGCCCGGAGCAGAATCTCCGGCGGAAAGAATTGCGTCAGCGGGCAACATGAGACAAATTGACTCAGTTGAAATGCGGGCTCGAATCGGCTCGGCAGAAAGACAGTCCCTGTCAGTAATCATCGCTGAAAGATTCCTCTCATCATGAGAATCGTGATCCAAGAAAATGTCTTTACAGCAGAGCAGTAAAGACTCGCAATAGTCCAATTTTTTTTGAAACAAGTGGATGGTTTTAATAGAGGGAGTTGTCTGATTTTGGAAGGCGTGCTTGCTACTTCACAACTTCAATAAAGCTCTCTCAAAAACGTAACACTTGCATTCTACAGAAAAAAGTGAACCGGAAGAGAATGATTGGAAAACTCATTCGTCTCCCTCTTGGTTTCGCAGCCATGCTACCAGAAGATTATTCTCCGTCCACGAAAAAAAATGGCAATCCTAAAAAATCCTCAAAGTTCCTCCAGTTTACACATCAGGAAGATTTGTTGTGATTGCCCCGTTGGGGAGAAATTGCGGGAAGGTGATACATCGTTGAAATGAGAAATGCATAAGTTAGCCTGTTTCGTTGTCGTTAGTCGCTGTTGTCAATACTGCTGGTGAATGATTCAAAGACTGTAATCTCTATCAATGGTTTCCCGTCTCTGACGTGAATTATAATATCAGGATTCTCTCTCAATGCTGATATCTGTCAGCTCTCAGGTGCAATCATACCGTTCCGGTAGAAGATCATATCAGTAAAAGTAGTGCCTTGAGGGGCTTCATGTTCTGCCCGGCGAGCTGTAGAAGAGGCTGTGCGTCCACCTGTAAGGTATCCAGGGGCGTTGATGCGTTGTATCACTTCGTCAAAAGTAATCATGGCGATAGGGGCAGAATTTCCTGCTACAGGCTTTTATTCTTCTCCGGGTTTGATAGAATCGCCCCTTCCACGTTGGGGATCCTGTCGTGGCTCTGTACCGTTGTGCAGAATTTTGCCGCAGGATTCAAAGCGGACCTGGCGATGTTAATTCATTTGCTGCAGGTTCGATGTTGCCCCTTATTCATATAAACGATGGAAACCTCCCCCTCGGGAGAATTATGGGATTTGAACTCACCTGAGTCTATAAATATCGAGTAAACTGAGAGATTTTACCCTGTTGGGAGAGTAGTGTGTCTGTTCGGATACGGATGAAGAAAATGGGGCGAACTCATCGCCCGTTCTATCGGATTTGTATTATGGATTCCCGAAAGCCAAGAGATGGAAAGGCGATCGAGGAAGTTGGTACCTACGATCCGATGGTTCGTGATAAATCGAAGCGAGTCACTCTGAAACTGGATCGAATTGATTACTGGGTTTCTGTCGGGGCTCAGGCAAGTGAGAAAGTTGAAGTTCTCATTCGTAAGTTTCGAGATAACAACTGGGGAACTGCCAAGGATGCACCTGCGATGGCTGCTCCCAAGCCACTTCCGCCGGAGCCGACTCCTGAAGCGGAAGCAAGCAGCGAAGAAACGGCTGAGACTGCTTCCGAGGCAGATGCGTAAACTCCTTTGTTAGATTGTTGAATGTGAAACAGTGCGGTTTGATATCCTGACATTGTTCCCTGCAATTTTCGATGGCTTTCTTCATCAGGGGCTGTTAAGCAAGGCGATACAAAACGATCTGCTGGAAGTTGAACTGTGGGATTATCGCCAGTGGGCGACTGATAAACATCACTCTGTTGACGATCGTCCTTACGGGGGTGGCCCTGGGATGTTGATTGGTTGTGAATCCGTTTTTCGATGTGTTGAGCGTGTACAGGCGGAAACAGAGCAACCCGGTCAACTGATTATGTTGACTCCGTACGGTCGGAAACTGGATCAGAAACTGGTAACGGAACTTTCCCGACACAACCGTTTGCTGTTATTATGCGGGCGGTACGAAGGATTTGATGAGAGGATTTCCGAGGGGCTGAAACCTTTGGAAATTTCAGTGGGTGACTTCATCTGTAATGGTGGCGAAGTCCCTGCGATGATGATAATAGAGACTGTAATGAGAATGATACCGGGAGTACTCGGTGATGAAGCGAGTGCCCGGGAGGATTCATTTTCGAAAGAGGGAATTCTGGAATATCCGCAATATACGCGGCCTCGAAATTTTCGAGGGATGTCTGTTCCGGAAGTTTTACTCAGTGGCGATCATCAGAAAATCGCCCAGTGGCGAGAGAAGATGAGCTTGCAGAGAACCCGCGAAAGACGCGATGATCTGCTGGATCAGTAAGTATAAGCAGTGTCCGTATTGCGGACTGAAGCCAACATATTTGAATTGGACAGGACTGAGAGTGATGAAAAGCCGACAGGAATTACTGAAAATTGCAGAACAATCAAGTCTGCGGGAAGAACCCCTGAAGTATGAAATCGGAGATACCGTCGAAGTTCATACTCGAATTCTCGAAGGTGATAAAGAACGAATTCAGGTTTTTGAAGGTGTTATCATTGCCTCACGCGGTGGCGGCACTCGGGAAAACTTTACCGTACGGCGTATTGTTGCCGGGGAAGGGGTTGAGAGAAAATTCCCTGTGCATTCTCCCAAAGTGGCCAAAATCGTCATCAAACGCCACGGTCGGGTTCGCCGGGCAAAGCTGTATTATCTGCGTGACCGCGTCGGTAAGGCAACTCGCCTTCAGGAACGGCGAGCCAAAGCGGGTGAAGTTGATACGGTTGGCAAAAAGAAGTAGACCGATGAATTGGCATGCGGTCAGCAATGTACCTCAGCACGGCTGGTTCATTCTGATAGCCGTAACCAAACTGATATTTTTCTAAAGTTTGCGAGCCGTTCGCAGACTTTTACCGTTAGTAATACAAGAAAATGAAGTACAATTCTGATCGATTCAAAAATCAGAGAGTTTCAGATGAGCCGGGTGTATGTTTCCCCGGTTCTTCCGGGCGTTTCCTGGTTAAGGCATCAGAATACTCACTCTGGAATTTGGATGAGAAGCTATTGCCTTTTCGCATTTCCTAGAACGATTGCTTGACTGCCTCCC
>WFOZ01000976.1 GCA_015487825.1 Planctomycetaceae bacterium | reverse complement strand
CCGTTTGAACTACTGCTACATGTTTGCTTTGGTTTACCGAAACGTTCCAGGCCACAGCGAAAAATAATCCAAACCGCCCGGACCGCTTCTTTCCAATTGATTTTTGATTCTCCCACGAGCCGTTCTTCGAATATTATGGGAGCTTCCACAAACCCGGCCCCAACCTGAGCAGATCGGAAGAGCAGTTCTTCCTGTACCGAATAGCCTGCAGAACGAAAATGATCAAAGTCGATCTTGCGTAGCATCGAACAACGATAACAACGATAGCTACCGCTGCAATCCCGGATTTTCAGCCCGAGAAATAATCTTGACCAGATATTGATACAGCGGCTCATCAGATGCCTTTTCAATGGCCAGCCCACAATTTTTCCTCCCTGGATATACCGGGAGCCTATTGCAACATCTGCCCCGGATGCCTGCAATGCCTCTATCAGATTCGGAAGGTATCGAGGAGGATGGCTGAAATCGGCATCCAGATTGATAAGCAAATCATAATTTTTTTCCAGACAGGACTGAAAAGCTTTCAGTGTCGCGGAGCCCAGTCCCCGTTCTGAAAATCGATGCAAAACATGAATACGAGCATCTGCCTGAGCCAATTCATCTGCAATTTTTCCCGTTCCATCCGGAGAGTTGTCATCTACAACAAGGATATCTCCGGCAGGGAGAACGGAATGAATTTCGCGGATGATACGAGGCAGGTTTTCAGACTCGTTATAAGTACACAGGGTAATGACAATTCGCAGGTCATTACTGATATCTGAGGAATCGGTTGCTGTCTGCTGATCTGCTGAATCTATTTTATTCACCTGAAATATCTCTCGTTGTGCTTGCTTGACGCTACGATTTCAGAATGTTTTAACGAATTTATGAATCATTCAATAGAACAGACCAGCTTCAATCTTTACCTGACAGAGATTTTTTTACATAAGGGGACCTCAATGGATTCGAAATTTCCTGTTTAGTGCAGGAGGGACACTCCTTTTTCCCAGCAAATACAGCATGTATCAGACGAATCCGCCAACAATGTCTCTGTTCTTCTTGAATTCTCAGCACGGCTGGTTCATTCTGATGGCCGTAACCAAACTGATATTTTTCTATAATTTGCTAGCCGTTCGCAAACTTTTACCGTTAGTAATATGGAGGTTCCCTTGTGTTAATCAATAAAAGAAACCAAACTCTCGAAAAACAGTAACTTGCCGGACTTTCCAGTAAAAATAATAGAGAATACAAGAATGACTGAAATAACCGAGAATCCCTTACTTCAAAAACAGGGCCTGCCTTGTTTCGATAAAATTGAGCCGAAGCATATCATCCCGGCTGTGGAGCAGTTACTTAAAACGTCAACAAAGATGCTTGAAGAACTCGAAGCGAATGTGACTGCCGACTGGGATGCAATATTTGGTCCTCTTGATGAAATGGATCAGTTTTTCGAACAGACATGGAAACCGATCGGGCATCTGCTGGGGGTTAATAATTCTCCCGAACTGCGTGAAGCGTACGAAACGGTATTACCCGATGTCGTCCAGTTTGGGCTACGCATCCGGCAAAGCGAACCGATTAATAACGCGATTAAACAGTTACGGGAATCAGCTGACTGGGACCAGTTCAGTTCTGCTCGCAAGCGGATCATCGAACAGAAAATTCTTTCTGCCAGGTTAGCAGGAAGTAGTTTAACTGGCGAGCAGAAGGAGCAGTTCAATCGCAATGCTCAGGATTTATCGCAACTGGCAACAATCTTTTCGAATCATGTTCTGGATGCAACCAAAGCGTATTCGATGAAGATTACCGATGTTGAAGAAACGCAGGGATGGCCTGCAAGTCTGAAAAATCTGACAAGTCAGTCTTTTAATGCAACGCGAGCAGAAATGGAACCGGTTTCCAATCCTGAAAATGGCCCCTGGAGAGTAACACTGGACGTTCCTGTCATTCAGCCCTTCATGCAGCATTGCCAAAACCGCGAACTTCGCAGGCAAGCCCATTCCGTTTATATCTCCCGGGCCTCTGTGGGCGAATTCGATAATTCTAAATTATGTGGTAGAATTTTGCTTCTGCGTAAACAACAAGCCGAGTTACTCGGTTACTCTCATTATGGCGAAATGAGCCTGGCTGAAAAGATGGCTCCTGATGTAGATGCAGTGATGGAGATGTTCGATACTTTGCTAGAGGCATCTCAGGAACCCGCCCGGGAGGACCTGGCTGATATTCAGCAACTCGCTGAGCAAAACGGATCCACAGAACCGCTGGAACATTGGGATATCGCCTTCTGGACCGAACGGCTACGTGAGCAGCGATACGAAGTAACCGATGAGACGTTGAGACAGTATTTTCAGCACGATCGGGTTTTACAGGGACTTTTCGATCTTGTAAAACGTCTGTTCGGAGTTGAAGTCCGTGCTGCCGATGGTGAAGCTTCTGTCTGGAACGACGATGTCAGATTTTTTCACCTTTACGATTCCGACCAGCTGATTGCAGGTTTCTATTACGATCCGTATTCACGCCCCGAAAATAAACGGGGCGGGGCCTGGATGGATGAGTGTCTCAATCGTAGAACAACAGAAAATGGCTTGCAGATTCCGATTGCTTACTTAGTTTGCAACAGCACTCCGCCGGTTGGGGATCAACCCGCCTTAATGACATTCCGGGAAGTTGAAACGCTGTTTCACGAATTCGGTCACGGATTGCATCATATGCTTTCTGAAGTTGATGAGCCTGACGTTTCCGGCGTCAATGGAGTTGAATGGGATGCGGTTGAGTTGCCAAGTCAGTTTATGGAAAACTGGTGCTACCATAAACCGACATTATTGGGAATGACCGCCCACGTCGAAACAGGAGAGCCTCTCCCCGATGAGCTGTTTCAGAAAATTGTTGCTGCCCGCAACTTCCGGGCAGCTTCCAACACACTTCGTCAATTAACATTCGGCATGACTGACATGCTTTTGCATACAGAATATGAACCGGAGCAGGAAGTTTCTGTTTTTGATGTGCAACGAAAAGTAATGGAAAAAACATCTATTCTGCCAATGCTTGAAGAAGATCGTATGCTATGCTCATTTCAGCACATTTTTGCAGGAGGATATGCAGCCGGTTACTACAGCTACAAATGGGCTGAGGTCCTTGCGGCTGATGTCTTTGCAGCCTTTGAAGAAGCAGGACTGAACGACGAACAAACCATTAAACAAATCGGTAAAAAATTACGAAACACGATCTTTGCCAACGGAGGAAGCAAGCATCCGATGGACCTGTTCAAGGAATTCCGAGGGCGGGAACCGGATCCGAAAGCGCTGCTCAGGCAAAGCGGTCTGCTTAAAGAGACATAAGCGATACCAAACTCGATTAAAAACCGCGAGGAGCGATCGATCGTTGCCGTGTACTGGCAAAAAATCAGGAAAATATCAACGCGTAAATAAATACGCGAATGCGTATTACAGCATAATTACTCACGCAGAGGATTTTGCATATCAACGAAAGGGGCAGGTACGGGAAGATCAGAATATTTGGGACCATAGTCGGTAAAATCGAGTATAGAGGAATCCGGGCCTGCATATGACTCCAGCAAAGCCTGCACTTGTCTAATATTCCACTGATCGGAGCGAATCTCAGGCTGAGCAAAACCGGAAGGGCGTTTCAAAAATCGAGGAGTCGGTTCATTCCACTGAGATAAACTTAAAGTATTGGTAAAATCTATTGTGACGGGGTTCGAATCCAATGCAGCCGGACTGTGAATTACCATCAGATGCTCCCAGCCTGCATAGAGATTATGTTCTGCAATCCACCAGATCATTTCCTGCAATTCTTCGGGCTCTTTTCCCCCTGTCAGCTGGATGAATGGTTTGTCAATCTGCCCGATAAACAGTGAATCATCTACGCGTACACGGAAATCGACAGGTTGTCTGGGAATGGTCATTCCCAGATCCACCTGAAGCAATCCATCGTTCACAACTCCGGCAACACCTGCCAGTCGAATATTCCATTCTTCTGCAACGCTGCGGATATTGTCATCTCCTGAATATCGAACGATTGCTCCATCAATGGTGATCAGAGACTGACGAATTTCCAGGGTTACAGGCTCGGAAGTTTCTGCAACAACCAGATCAGCGGCACCGCGAATCACAGAATCTTCAAATTCAATTCGCGTTTCCGCTTCCTGAACTGTTCCATCAGTTTTCATCGACTCCACAGAGAGTACTGCAGACTGCGCAAGCCGCACGATTGATGCGGCTGTCTGGTGCTCGCTTTCAATGGTTACCGTGCATTGACGGCACCGTAATTTTCCGGCGGCGTTAATTGTAAACAACGACCAGTGCTGTGAAATTGCATGAGGAACAGCGACCTGGATATCGATATTTGAGATTGTCAGAGAACCTTCTTTAATCGAAATTAAGTCATGTGATCGCGGCAACGTTCCCATTTTGTCAGCATCAAACAGTAACACAAGTTTTGAATTGGAAGCTGCTCGCAAGGTGATTGCTTTGTCCAGAATTCGTAACTGGCGAACCGGATAAACAAACGGTTCTTTCTGCTTCGAAGAATATTCCACAATCCCACCATCGGGAACCGTGTTAATGGCGGTTTCCAAATCAGCCGATTTGATAAATTCACCATTTCCCGCCAGCACACGGAATACCGCATTTTCACCAGGAGATTCGGTTCCCGGAATTTTATCGGAAGAGTATGAGGAAAATGGTTTGATTGAAAATGCTTCATCAGAATCCATTTCGTCTCCCACTCCTACGCTGATAACTCCAGACTGAGCCTCCGGGGAATCAGCACCATCCAGGAACGACGGAATATATTTTTTCCCAAACCAATCTTTAGGGGAACCAGTATCTCCATTCATGTTATCGGTCAGTGGCCTGGGGATTTTACTTTCTATATTTGAGGTATTCTGCCCGGAGAAAAATTTCTCTTCCGTTTTGGAAGTATCGTAGATCGTTGGGGATTCATCACGGGAAATATCGGACGAGTAGTCTGGTGAAAGTTTTCCTTCCAGAGAAACTTGCGGAGTTTTTTCAATCGCAGAGTATTCCTGAT
>WFOZ01000975.1 GCA_015487825.1 Planctomycetaceae bacterium | reverse complement strand
GTTGCAATCCGGGGGAAGATGCCTCCTCGCAAACTGCCGAGGATGATAAGTCGTCAGTGCGAGCAGAACTCGTCAGAAAAAGACGTTGTTCTCAGGATTTCGAATCGATTCATCAGATTTTGCGTCCCACTAAAAAGACGATGAATACCGAATTGCAATCCGCACTCTCACTGCTCAATCAGTGGCTGGAAAGCTGTGCCGAGTTCTCGGGACAGAAACTTCCTGCAAATGAACCTGCCCTGAAGGAGCTTCTATCAGAAAGGCAACTTAACAGCCTGAACAGCTCTACTGCGGGACTGCTCGATATTCTTTACCTGCGAGATCAGCTACTGATGCGTTCGATGATGGAGCACATCGTAGAAGGGACTCCTACCGATGTAGAAAAAGTTCGAGAGATTTTCGGCTATATACAGCGAAACATCACTCGCGACCCATTACTGATCGACCCCCGACTTTACCACTTTCAGCAAGCAAATTTTCCGGAAAGCGTTCCTGGCAAAAAGCTCTCGGATGTTGCGGTCCCTCGCACACTGTTCGATATCATTCTTTCAGGCAGAGGCTCTGATGATGATTTGAGCTGGGCGTTCGTGACGCTCATTCGGCAACTTAATATCGATGCAATCATGGTAACCTCTGCACCAGTTCCCCAGGCATCACAAAATAAATTACCACCAATAATTATTGTTCCGATTGGTAAAGAAATTCTCGTCTTTTGCCCCGCCGCCGGACTGGAGTTCACATCTGAAACAACTCCCGGCCAAGCCAATTGGAGTGTTGATGATCTGGCAAAGGACTTTAATCAGGTATTCAATTCTATTGCCGATGAACTCGCTGAAGAGGAAACAATTGTCACATTATTAAAACAGGCAGACTGGAAACAGGCGACAGTTACATTACCTTACAGCCCTTTAAGAATCTCACCTCGCAGCGAAGCACTGCAGATAGAACTTGCAGGCAATTTAAGCTGCGAAGTTTTTACTCCACTGCAAACCTACAATAATGAACCGGGACTGATTGAGAGGACTTCCACAGTGACAGGGAAACTTTTCCAGAACACCGGAGTTCAGTTGTGGTACTATCCGTATAAAATGTACGAAGACGTCGTTAATTCTTCAAAAATGACAAACCGGCTTCGCGATTTGTACCTTGCAACAATCAATAAAACAGTACAGTCAATACGAACCAGTGTCGACCAGAAGGAAAATCTCACGATCAAGAAAAGTCTGGTGAAGCGCATGCAGCTATCTCGTGTTGACCAGATTCTCGGTAATGAATCCGAAGCCATTTCCACATACATGAGACTTCAGCTACAGGGAGGAGTTCCCGGAAACACTTCACCGGAAATCCTGAAAGAAAACTTTCTGCGCGCACTGCAGTCTGAAGATGCCCGCTATTGGAGTGCCCTGTGTCAGTTCGAAAACGAAGATTACCGTTCAGCAGCCAACACGCTGATCAACTACCTTAAACGATATCCCGAAGGACGCTGGCAAAGTAGTGCCCTGGAACTACTGGCTGACTCACAAGCCAAGCAAAAAGAATTCACATCGGCAGCTGAAGTCTTTGGCCAGATCCAACTACCCAGCCCCGAAAGAGCCAGGCAATTACTCAAACTGAAGCATTGGAAACAACAGGCTGAAAAGTAACCTCGTTGCTTATCGTCAAAAACTTCAGCTTTGCTTATGTTCCTAACGGTCAATTTCTCTGTATGTTGTGCATATTTCGAATATATCCATTTGGTTTCGGCGGTCAGAATAAACCAGCCGTACTGGGAATTCCCCAGAGGTCTCTTTAGTGAAGCATCTTCTCAAGAACTGGTTTTTATATTCGCTGCTAATCGTGATACCACTAGGAATGGTAATCGGACAGGCAAGTTCGCATTGGAGCGACTTCATTACTTCGGTTGTGCAAACTAAAATAGTTGTCTTTGCAGTCCTGTTCTGCATGTCAGTCACATTAAGCTTGGAACAACTGACGCAAACTGCAGCTCGTCCCTGGGGAATATTCACAGCTTCTGCTATCAGTTCATTTCTATTTCCTTTAATCGTTTGGGGAATCGTGCTGCTTCTTCCCACCTCACCGTTTTCAGCAGGACTGCTCATCATGGCAGCCGTCCCTTCCACGTTGGCATCGGCTGCGGTCTGGACGCGAAAAGCAGGAGGCAACGATGCGATTTCCTTAATGACAACTC
>WFOZ01000974.1 GCA_015487825.1 Planctomycetaceae bacterium | reverse complement strand
GATTCGCGGGCGTCTCTGGATGGGCACATGAGAAAACCCCACGGTCACGTCGTTCGTAACCGTGGGGTTTTAGTGGCGGGGGCCGGATTCGAACCGACGACCTCGAGGTTATGAGCCTCGCGAGCTACCAGGCTGCTCCACCCCGCGTTATGAAACGGAACAATTCATGTTGATGTATTGATCCCAACTCGTACCCAGTCCTGTAGTTAGCTCACTTTAAGTAAGAAAATTCTTATACAGAACCGGCCTGTGAGACTTACTATATCGGTCAGAGCTTGGTGAGTGAAGGCGTCAAATGCAGTTTTCTCTCTTCTTTTTGAGATCTTTCCGGCGTCAGTGGTCTTCGAAGATGTGTAACTTGTTTCTGTGTAAGGAGATGCGCGTAATGCGTGCCGATGGTTTCATGATAAAATTATTGTTCATCAATCGAGAGGTGCGAATTATAGAGGTCCGGTTATACGGGTTTTATTGGTCGCACGAATTGTCTCACTGCTAACGCTTATTCGGCTGTGGATTTGCCGGCAGGCTCTCAAGAGGATTGTCGGAATGCTCGATAGAACCCGTATAGTCCGAACCTGGGGGAGGACAATCTGATTGGATGATCTTTTTGCTTCCAGGTTTAAAAGTGGTAATTCTTTGGAAGTATGGTCTTGTTTCTACAAATAGATTCTTGCATTTGCAGGTTCTGAACTTCAGACTGACTGCAGGGTTTAAGCGTAATAATAACTGTAACAATAATGGCAAACGCCAGACATCTACCCAAATCTGTTTGAGGACTTTGTTCTCTAGCACGGTATTGGTATGAGGTCTGGAGCAACTGATTCGGAGTCGACAGCATGTCGAGACCGTGGATAAAATGGGTGGTCGCTGGAATCTTCGCATTATCTACTAATGCGTACCTTCTGTTGCAGGCTCAGGATAAACCTGATGCGGCACAGGACGTCGAAGAATCTCCGTTAATTGTTGAACCTGGTACACCGGAAGAACAATTTGAAGCCGCAATTCTGATGTCTGAATTAGGTCGCTTCGATCTGGCTAAAAAATATATCGAGCAGCTTGTCGATAAAAAATTGTCTGATAAAGAGTTGCTGTCGATTCGTGATCAATTTGGAACGGTGCAGCTGTTTCAGCTTTCAAGAACAAAGCAGCTGCAACCTGCTTCGCAAACTTTACTAAACCTGGTAACAGAGGCATCTCGCAGAAATGCAAGTGATCCTGCCCGCATTGATCGTATACTGGCTGATCTGGACAAATCTCCTCGTGAGCGGGAACTGGCAATTCTGGAATTGAAAAATATCGGAATTGCTGCGATGCCCCGTCTGGTGCAACATTTGGGGAATCCGGAAAGTGCTCAGGATCGGGACCGCCTGGTTTACATCATGACTCAAATGGGCAGACCGGTTTTACCGGCTCTGTTTGGGACACTTGATTCCCATGAACCGATGTTGCAGACAAGTGCTCTGGAAGTGATTGGTTTTCTGGCAAAACCTGAAATGATCGACCCGCTTTGGTATTTTGCTTTTGGTGAGGCAGAACCTCCCGCAGTTCGAGCTTCCGCCCGGGTGGCACTGGCTCGCATTATATTCGGGACGGCAGAGAAAACAAAATATATCACTTCGCATGGTACGCAGGATCGTATCGTGAGTTCTGCATTGGCTTATCTGGGAAATCAGAAACGCTGGACAACAGACGACACCGGACGAGTCACATTGTGGAAGTGGGATGCAACAAGAGGGACCGTGCAGCCGATTTCCGTCACTCCGGCTGCAGCCAGTATTGATTCTGCGTTGAAGTATGCTTCTCAGGCTTTGGGAATGCCCGGCGAAAAGAAAGAGGTTCAGGCACTATTTCTTTCCGCTGTTCTTGCAGATGCGGCTTATCGAACCGGCTGGAAGGAATCGATGGCCACTGGTCCGGGAACATCTTTCAATCTTGCGTTGACATCAGGCTTGCCCGTGCTGAACCGTTCGGTTGAAATTTCGTTGGAAGCCGGGCAGATTCGCGCTGCCGAAGCGGCGATTGCTGCAATGTCGCTTGTCGGAAACGACAATCTTCTGAAAACGACCCCCGAAGATGCTTCCGTTTTTATCCGAGGTTTAAATCATCCATCGCGTCGCATTCAATTTGCTGCAGCAGCGGGGATTTTACAGCTTGAGCCGGAACAAAGTTTTCGGTTTGCAACTCGAGTTG
>WFOZ01000973.1 GCA_015487825.1 Planctomycetaceae bacterium | reverse complement strand
CCCCAAGCCCGCTACAACAGACAATAAAACAGAGACCCTGACGCCCGAAAAAATACAGGCCCAGATTGAACTTATTGAAAAAGATACCTCTTTAGACGAAGAGCTGCAGGGACAAATTCTAACTACCTACAAACTGGCCCTCAGTTCTATTCAGAAAATTATTGAGTATCGAAAAAGAACCACAATCAATCGCGAGGCACTGAAATCCCTTACTGAAAAAGTTGAAAAACTGAAGCAGGCATTGGCAGAGCTTCCCGATGAACTTCCGTTGGAAATCACGGAAGAAATGGATTCGAAACAGATCCAGAAAATTGCGAGCGAAGCTCAAGGGAAGTTAAGACTTTTTGAAGTCGAACGAGCCCGTGCAGAACAAGCCGTCAAGCAGAGAAGTCAGGATCGAAAAATTGCAGTCAAATCGCAAGCGACCTATGCAGATCGCCTCAAGGAACTCCAAAAACGAATCTCGACACCCCCTCCTGCCAATGAACCGTTGCAGCTGACTCAGGCGATTAAAGTACAAAATCAATCGCAGTTAAAAATGCTGAATGAAGAATTTGAAGCGGTCAAAGAAGAACTCAATCGTTTCGATGCAGAAAAAAATGCTCGTCTGTTGTTTCAGGAACTCGAACTTTCAACCCGACAAGTTGAATTACAGAAAAAACTGCTGAAACGAGTCCAAAAAATACTGGCCGACAAAAAACTGGCTGAGACAAACAAAGAACTGGAAGAACTTAAAGAGGAAGAATCGATTCCTCTGCTGCAAACGCATATTGAAGAAACAACCAGATATACCGAAACCATACGCGACTTAATTGCCCGTACAAAAAAAATCCGGGAAAGGCAGAATGAAGTCAGTGGCATCCTGGAAAATGTAAGTAAAAGCGAAAGAAAAGACCAGGAGACAGATCGCAGTCCCGCCGGAAAAAGTCGCGTGTTTGCTCTCTCGCTGCTACGCCAGTTATACGAACTGCCTAACATTGATAGACATCGAACCGAGCTGAAAAAAAGACAATCTGTCATCAGTGAAGTGACGTATCAGCAGATTGAATTGCGAGCAACCTATCGCGATTTAATCAATATTGACAGCATTATCGAAAAGGCGAAACCAAAGATACGGCAGGATCTGGAAAAAGATGGCGTTGCTTCATTATTCGGTAACATGATAGAGAAAAAACTGAGAGAATTGCTGGTACAAAAACGGGAAACAATTGAAAATCTGGAATCAACCTACAACACTTATCTGGACGCACTGACAAGGCTGGACGCATCGCAAAATTCATTGGTCAGTACAGTTGATAACTATCGCAATTTTATTCGACAACGAATTTTCTGGATACGAAGCGGCAAAACAATCGGGCCTGGATCATTCCATGAACTCACTCAGCCAGTAACATATCCGATTTCATGGAACGATATTCAGGAAATATTTCCGGCTTATCAACTCGATCTTCAAAAAAATTATTATATCTATGCGATTGGAATATTTTTCTGGCTGATTATCGTCTTACTGCGAGTTCAGGCGGGGCAGGAATTAACTTCGATTGCCTCTTTAGTGCAACGCAGCAATTACGCTAAAATTGTGCCGACATTGCGGGCAATATTACTGACGTTGGTCATCGCAGCACCAGGACCGTTGTTCGTACTGTTTGCCGGCTGGCGATTGGGAGAAATCGAAAGTGAAAATATTTTCCTCGAAGCTTTTTCCAAAACGCTGATTCAGATCGGGATCGCGTTTGCGGTGCTGGAATTTTTTCGACAAAGTTGCAGACGACACGGATTGGCCGATTCCCATTTTAACGGACCGAATGTACTCTCCACTCGCGTCCAACGTCATCTGCTATCATTCACGCTGATTATTTTGCCCCTCTTTTTTGTGGTAACATTGCTTAATCAGTTATCGACAGATCTGGATCGTCACCTTCTCGAACGACTCTTTTTTGTCGTAGGGATGATAACCTGCTCTTACTATGCAAACCGTTTTCTCAACCCGCGCGGGCCCTTAATGCGGGAACTTTTTCTGCTCGAACAGGCAGCCTATTTTTCGAAGACGCGTTGGTTATGGTATCCCTTTGCAACACTGTTTCCACTACTTCTGGCCGGCATGGCCTGGGTGGGATATTATTACACAGCCAACCAGCTTGCCTGGCGATTCATGCTGACAATATTACTGCTGGTCAGCCTGCTTTTTTTCTGGGCATTGGCAGTTCGCTGGTTCCGCATTGCACAGCGCTGGTTCCGGCTTTATGTCCTGCGGGAACAACGTCAAAAACCGCAAGGTGGTTCTCAAACGATAGAATCGCAACGGCAACTGCTGGCTCAGGAAGAAGAATCGAATGAAGAAAAACGTGAACAGCAGGCGATGCGAT
This sequence comes from Planctomycetaceae bacterium, assembly GCA_015487825.1. Classification (GTDB taxonomy): domain Bacteria; phylum Planctomycetota; class Planctomycetia; order Planctomycetales; family Planctomycetaceae; genus Rubinisphaera. Next base: position 981 of record WFOZ01000973.1, on the reverse strand, counting down.
TGATCAACTTCGCCATCTATCTGCCGCTCCTGGTTGGCTTGTGGTTGATCTGGGCAGATACTTTTCCTGCAATTGAATATCTCAACCAGATTTCTCTATGGCAGAAAATTGTTCAACAGGAAATCGCCGGAGCCGACGGGACTGTTGCCATCCAGACGGTACGTGAAGCGGTCACCATAATCGATCTGGGTATTGCATTATTTGTTTGTATTGCGACAATCAGTCTGTCTCGCAACCTGCCCGGCATGATCGATTTTTCGATTTTGCAACGGATCGGCCTCGATGCCTCTTTACGGTACGCCTTAACCAGTGTTATTGGTTATCTTGTTATTATCGCAGGGGTGGCATATGTGTATAATCTGCTTGGTTTCAGCTGGGAACAAATCCAATGGCTCGCCGCTGCACTCACATTCGGCTTGAGTTTTGGATTACAAGATATTTTTGCGAACTTTATATCCGGCTTAATCATTCTGTTTGAACGACCAATTCGCATCGGCGATGTTGTCACTATCGATGGCGTGACTGGCATCGTCACAAAAATTCGGATTCGTGCTTCGACTGTCACCGACTGGGATCGAAAAGAATATCTGGTCCCGAACAAAGAAATCATCACCGGCCGCTTATTGAACTGGACACTCAGCGACACGCTTAACCGCCTGGTGATTCCCGTCGGCGTCGCTTACGGAACCGATACCGAAAAAGTCCGCCAGCTTCTGTTTGAAGTTGCCAGGCAAGAGCCAGAAGTTCTCGACGAACCGGGCACACTGGTCACGTTCCAGGAATTTGGCGACAGCACCTTGAACTTCGTCATGCGTGCGTACCTGGGCAGTATGGATAATCGCATGGAAACAGTGCACCGCCTGCACACAGCGATCAATAAGAAATTTGCAGAAGCCGGAGTAGAAATCGCCTTCCCGCAACAAGACCTCCACCTCCGCACCGTCCCGCCACATTGGACTAATCCCGCCCACTAAGCCGGGT
>WFOZ01000972.1 GCA_015487825.1 Planctomycetaceae bacterium | reverse complement strand
CCTGACTTGCCCAGTCCTGCTCCTGCAGAACCTCTTCCGGAATTCAAGCCACTGGATGAAGCATTGAAAGAGCAGATCCGGGCACAGATTTTGGATCGCAGAGTCCGCGAAAAAATGAGTAAGATGGCGGCAGATGCTCGTGGTTATATGTTGAAATTGAATGTCAGTTACGCAGTCGCAGAGAAAAAAGAAGAGAAAAATGAAGCTGTCGAGAACATTCGCAATGAAGCGAAGAAGTATGCCAAAAAACATCAGATGCGATACGTGGAAACTCCTTTCCTCTCCGCGACTGAACTGGAGGAATCTGAAGATTTTCCAATTGGTAGCTCCACAGAACCGGCTGCCGATCTGTTTCAGCGGGATAATCTGAAAACTGTTGCACAAATGCATTTTGGTGTTAGAGACATTGAGTCTCTGCAGCGTCAACGGTATCAGATTTTTGATGCAGAAGATCGCTCCACGCTTAACCGGTTTGTGCATTGGCAGATCGGTTTCAAATCTTCACATGTTCCGCAATGGGATGAAGAAGGTGTGAAGGAACAGGTGGAAAAAGCATGGAAACAGAAACAGGCTCGAGAACTGGCTGAAAAGCGTGCCGGTGAAATCGCAGAGCTGTTGAAGAAATCAGACAAGCCTTGGGAAGAAGCTCTTGAAGGGCAGTTGGAAACAGGCAAGCCGGGTTCGCCGTCCCTGAATGTTGGGCACACCGGCAGAGCGTTTTCATGGCTGACCCGTTCAACCGCTCCCAATCCCAATCCGTTCATGCCTCCTCCAATGGAGCTGACCAAAATTCCGATGATTTTTGATGGCGTTAATAATGCTTTTCTGAGAACTGTCTTTCGGGAACTTGAAGAGGGGGAAGTTGGTACTGCCTGGGGGGCAGAGCATCGATATATCTATGTGGTCCGTGTTGATAACAGGTCGGACATGGCGGCGGTCAGGGCCGATTTTCTTGAGCAAAGACAGCAGATTTTCTCTCAGTTTTCACCATACTCAATGCTGGTCAGGTCAGGTTCAAGAATGATCGGCAGAAGCTGGAATGACGAATTTTTCAAACGATACGAAGTAGAATGGATCGAACCTGAGTAGAAGTGGCTATTTGTTCTCATGGTGAGTTTTGCACCTCTTATTTAAAATCAGATTAAAATGGTATTGAAGATATCGATGTCCGTTGATATCCTGAATGAGTTGAGCAGGGACATGTTAGGAGATACCTTTTAATTCAGGAGTTTATATATGCTACTGGACGTAGGGCAGGCATTCGTGCCTGCCTTCAGTGCGTTGTATGCGGATGGTACAGATGGAGTCTCACTGTTTTTTGATATGTCAGAGACTCTCTGAACATTTTTCGGCGGCATCAATCATTTTAAGAGGTGGTTTGAAATGCACGTAGAACTGATTGTAGATAACAGGCGTTCGAGTGTTCGGCGGCTGGTCATCCGGGAATCTGCTCTGATCGGCAGGAATGAAAAGTGTGATATCCGCGTCATTTCCAGCGAAATCAGTCGTGAACATTGCCGTTTGGAAGTTAGTGGATCGGATCTGATCCTCATCGATTTGGGATCAACAAACGGCACTTTTGTTGATAATGTTCGCGTAGAAGCTCATCAGGAAATTTCTGTTCCTGCTCAAAGTCGCATTCAAATTGGCCCTGCTGCGTTTCAGGTCAATTTCATCGACGTCGATTGTGAACAGGAGACCCTTCACCCGGAGGAGACCCACCAATTGGATCGCGAGGGAGACCAGGAAACGATAGGTGAACTTCCAATTAACATCGAAGATATAGCCGAAGAGACGATTCCCGATGAAGTCTCTGTTGAAGGCCATGATGATTCAGGGGAACAAGCTGGCGGCGAAGGCTCGCTGCTGGCAGGTATTGCCTCAGACGCTGAAATTCCTGTTCGGACTGATGACACTGCTTTTAATGATTTCCTAAAGGGAATTTAGCTGGGCAGCGCCAGGTTTGCTTGAAAAGTGTGACCCGTAAGGCGGTTTTCCAAATCCGTCTACCTTGCAGATCATCAGCAACTCCTGCCGCGGTAGCGAAGCGCAGGCATCCCTGTCTTCTTGTCCGAGTCTGCTTTGCCTCGTGCCGGGAGGCCTCTTTTGATAAAATAAGAGCCACAAAAAAATGCAATCTCAGGCTCACGATTCTACTTAATTTCTATCTGCCCAGGTCTTCTTGATTTGTTGGCAGAAAAGTGGTGCGGAAGATTCTGCCATATCAAACGAGGAAATCTGGTTTCTCTTCATAAGATAAATACAACTTTATGATTTCAAAAGATGAAAAAAAATTCCTTGTTGTCATCTTCATTCTAACGGTAATACTGCGACTGTGGGGATACGCCGCTTCCCGCGTGGAGCATTTTGATGAAGGGGTTTATGCTTCAAACATCTGGTTTAACGAAGACGAGGGCTATCGCTATCCTGATCGGCATCTGTATGCCCCGCCTCTGTTGCCAACTTTCATTGAATGGTCGCATGTTGTTCTGGGACCGACCGCGCTGGCACCGTTACTACCGGGGTTGTTGGCGGGAATCGCGACCGTGCCGCTGCTTTGGTGGTTTGGAAGACAGCTTGCCGGGCCGTTGGCAGGTCTTTCGGCTGCCGCTCTTCTGGCAACCAACGAAGCCCACATCCTTTATTCCCGCACCGCATTAACCGAACCGCTGCTTTGTTTCTGGATGCTGCTTGCGGTATACCTTGCTCATCAATCATTTTTACATTTTTATCGAAGCGATCATCTCTCGAAACAATCCTGCCTGTTTGCAGCATTGGCCGGGTTGACGGCTGGCTTGGCCTGGCTGACAAAATACAACGGTTGGCTAGCGCTGGCGATTATCATTTCCGCTTCTGTTGCGTGGGGATTGTTCAGCAGGTTTTCATTTCGAAAATGGAAATTACTTGCGATTCACTCCGCAATCATTTTTCTGATGGCGTTATTAATCTGGCTGCCGTATTTATCTTCTCTGCAGAAGTTCGGCGGTTATGCGGCCGTTGCGGGGAATCATCAGCAATATTTTGTCGGACTGACCGGCTGGGCCGATTCACTATTTGCACAAATTTCCAAACAGCTTCAATTGATCGGCCTGACCACCGCGAGCGGATTGTGCATTGTTGCGGTACTCATCTGGCGAGGTCCATTCACCTATGACTTACCGCAGAATAATTCTGTTGGTCAAACCGAAAAAGAACCTTCCGCATTTCTCTTTCGTCTATTCGGAAAGAGCAAACTTGGCGGCTGGATGACAGCCAGCTGGCTGATCGGTTTAAGTGTGGCGATTCCTTTATATTATCCCTACCCGCGGCTATGCGTTCCGTGGATGATTGCTTTTTGTATGGTGTTCGGATTGGTCGCTGTGGTTGTTCAGAATAAATTCCATGTTAAAAGCGAAATGAAAAATTCAATCCCTTTAGCATTGACCGTTATTCTGGCAGCGTTTTCACTGATCGGACCTGCATTTGCGGCACCTGCCTGGGAATCTCGTGAGGGACTTTTTCATATTGCATCTCAGTCCGTTCTCGATGCCGGCAAAGTCGCTCGTTCGCAGGGGCATCAAAGTGACCAGGTCGTTTTTTATGTCTACGGCGAGCCAGCCTTATTCTACCATCTTTCCGCAGCGGATCGCCTCACCGGACCGATCGGACATCTCGACTTTGCCAAGCCGGGTGTCTCGCGAATGCCCTATCCGACTTTTCTCGTCATCGGACCACATGCACAAGGCTCTGAATTATTTCACCAGCAGTGGGAAGAGAACGGCGACCATTTCGAGCTGATCGCAGAATACGAATACAGTCCCAGTTTACTGATTAAACTGAATAAAAAAGAAGCTCATTCGGATGATAAAGATAACTGGCGAGTGAGGCTCTATCTCTTGAAGTGAAAGCATTTCAATACACCTATGGAACTTGACGACAAAATCTGTTACTGCTTTCACGTAAGAAAGCGAAAAATCCTGAACTTCATTCGTTTACACCAACCGAAACGAGCCAGTCAGATCAGTGAATGCAACGGGGCGGGTACTGGCTGCGGCTGGTGTATTACGTACCTGAAATGCGCCTTCGAACAGGCACAAAGCACAGGTACGATTTCCCGGGAACCAGAACCAACGCCTGAACAATACGCCAAACAACGAGCCGCCTACATCAAATCCGGCAAAGGAAAACCAGCCGCAGGGGCCGAACCGCTACCCGAAGATGAATTGTGAGATGTCGTCAATGGCGTTTTTATAACTCCAGCATAGAATTTGCCAAAAACATTGAACGCTTCTTGAATTCTTTCCGTTGCTGTTGTGAGTATTCATATGCAATAAACAAAGGCTGGATTGAATGAACTTGGATAAAAGCAATCAAAATCGATCGAAAAGATGGGGAATTATTCTGCTCCATCCGAAAATTGCCCTTCCTATTCTATTTCTGCTGATCTTATTGATTGCACCATTCGCCTACCGTATTCATCACTTAACCTCCATCCCGGACCCCGGCGATCCGTTTGATGTGGAAGCATTTATCAAATCATCTGAAGTCGATGATACAGACAACGCCTATTTCGATTTTCAAAATGCGGTCTCGCTCATGCCGTCCGAGTTGTCTGGGTATGATTGGGATAAGTTTCATGAGGAGTTATTGACAGGCAGCAAGCTATCAGCGGAAAGTCAGGATGCCCTTAAATACGTTAAGCGAAATAAACCTGCAATTCTGGCTTGGAAGAAGGGAACAACAAAAGCAGATTACAGTCAGGGAGATTTGAAAGAAGCAAATATGCTGACGGTCATGCTCAATGTTGGCTATTCAATAGAATTCGTGTGTTTGTCAAATTCACTTGCTTTACTTGCCTGGCAAGATGGAGATTATGAAAAATCGGCGGACTGGTATCTGGTCAGTTTCCAAAGCTCCCGTTTAATTCAACAGCACGGCCCGCCCATGTCGCGATTAGTATCTCAATCGCTTTATAGCGCCTCGGCTAGTAACCTGATTCGTCAGATTCACGATATGAATATCCCTCAAAATGTTCTCGAAAATTTGCTGAAAGAGATTACCGGTATCAATAAAGCCACACCTCTGCTTTCTGATTGCCTGAAAGTTGAATATCTGACACTGATGAATTCGAAGGATATGCTTCTGTCGGAGGAAGCATTCAGAAATATTTCTTACGATTTATTCCCTTCGCAAATCTCCTGGTATTTCTATTTACACGCAGAGCCGGATTTATATCTTCGGCTGAATAAGCAGTGGTTCGGAAATGTACTCCCGGAAGTTGACCGCCCCCGAGTAGACCGTTCCGTATTTGTCGGGAATCCTGAATCGCCATTGCTGTTTAATTCGACCGTGAAGAAACAGCAGAATCGAAAACAGATGAGTCCTGCGGAAATTGACCGGGCATGGAACAGACCTTCCTGCGTGATGCACTTTCGATCTTTACAAAGCATCAATGCCGAAGATAGATATCGTTTTTATCAACGCCTGCTTGTGACGGCATTGAAGTTGGAAATCTATCGCAGACAGCACAAAAGATATCCTTCCAGCCTGAAAGATGTTTTCAAGAAAGATGCAGTGCCTGTCGATCCTTTTGACCCCAAAGGAGAGCCGATCAAATATGCCAGAGATTCAAACGCTTCCTGCCGAATTTGGAGCAACGGACCAGATGCCACCGACAACGGCGGAACAGCAATTGGTTTTACAAATTTTGAAACCGACTACGGATATTACCTGGGGAAGAAGATAGAACAACCGTAGGATGGTGTGCTTGCACCCATCTTCGTATGCCGGGTAGCTATCAATGATCAGAAAGAGCTGGAGTCGTTATCGCCTGGCAATAGATTTACGAAATGGAAGCCATATTTGATGGGGCAAGCACGCCATCCTACTTCAATTCTTGCACATATTCTGCAAATTTGTTGCCGCGTTGTTCGTAGTTGCGGAATTCGTCGTAACTGGGGCAGGCGGGGGAGAGCAGGATTGTTTCGTTTGATTTTGAATTCTCCCAGCACCATTCAACAGCCGGTTGCAATGTTTGAAAATAGTTACACGGAATTTTATTTTTCTGTTGTGATGAATCAGCCGTAATTCGTTGAAATAATTGCTTGCCGGTCGGTCCAACAGAGGCGATACCGCGAAGAAGGGAAGTCGATTTTAATGTTGTAATCAACTCTTCCTGATCATCTAAAATGGGTGCCCCGCCGATAATCAGCCAGGCCGGTTGGTTCAAACTGCGAATCGCTGCGATGGTTGATTGCGGGCTGGTTGCTTTGGAATCGTTAATGAATTCCCGGCCTTTTTTTAACGCTATAAACTCCATGCGATGTGGCAAATTATGAAAATCTGCCAACAGGTAAACCAGTTTGTCGGTATGAATTCTGACTCCCTTCAAGTCGCAAACTCTTTTCACAACAGCAAATGCTGCGGCTGCATTCCGTTTATGGAGTGCAGGCCATTTGAGAGGCAGTTTTGTTGAATCTCCACCTGCGAAATAAATCGTTTTTGCTTTTGACTGCCAGTTATTATTTCCTTTGAACTCAACGGGAAATATCGCTAGCTGCGTTTCATTCTGATCTCGAAAAAGAGACTGCTTGCATTGTAAATAAGATTGTTCCTCATCATGCCAGTCGAGATGATGCGGGAAGTAGTTTGTCAGCACCGCGATATCGAATGAATACCGACCGCGAGATAACCAGTGCAATTGAAAGCTGCTCAATTCGAGAATCGTCCAGTCATCTTCAGAAATATCATTGACAACTGGAAGCAAACTCTTACCGATGTTCCCTCCCAGGCGAGCCTCGATGCCAAGGTGATGCAACAGGTGGGCGATCATGCTGACGGTCGTCGATTTCCCAACTGTCCCTGAAACAGCGATGATTTTTCCCAGACAATTCGCCAGAAAAAGTTCGATTTCAGTTACGATCGAAACCTCTTTTTTCTCGGCCTCTTGCAGGCAAACATGATTCGGTTTGACGGCGGGGGAAACGATGATCAAATCGGCATTAACAAAATCATTGATCTGATGCGGCCCGAATCGGAAAGAAACATTCGGACAATCGTGCAGGCTGGCAACAGAGTCGGCAAGAAGTTCGGGGGCTGATAGATCTGTCACCAGAACTTCGGCCCCTGCGAGCGCACAATGCCTGATTGCAGCAATTTGCCCTCCAAATTGGCCCAGCCCCATCGCGGTAACTTTCGTGCCGGGTTTTATTAAGAGAGTCTTATTCATCAACGATCACCAATTTCTGTAGCCAACTCACATATCCTGGTTCAATTCGTTATAGTGCCAGCCCAAGATGTTGTAAAGAAGCAAACAGCCTGAGAAAGTAATGAATGTCAACTGAAGATTTGCCACAGATTATTCTTAAACCCCGGCGGGCTCTGCCGTTTTTCTCCCGGCATCCGTGGGTGTTCGCGGGTGCAATTGGAAAATATGCGAAGAAGCTGGAAATCGGGTCGGAAGTTCTTCTCGTCTCCAACGAAGGTAAGCCGATTGCGCGTGGGTTGTTCAATCCGGCCAGTCAAATAAAAATCCGGCTTTATTCGTGGGATGTGAATCGCCCGCTGGATAAGGAATTCTGGAAGGAACGCATGGAATCTGCGATCGCGATTCGCAGACAGTTTTTTTCTGATGACGCCTCTTTCAACGCTTGCCGACTTATTTTCAGCGAAGCGGATGATCTTTCCGGTTTGACGGTTGATCGTTTTGGTGATTGGCTCGCGGTGCAGTTT
>WFOZ01000971.1 GCA_015487825.1 Planctomycetaceae bacterium | reverse complement strand
GTTATATATCTCCCCGTTGAAACTCACCCACCAACGACCGCTTTTGCTTTGCATAGGCTGATGACCGGCAGGGGAAAGGTCAAGGACGGCCAACCTGGTGTGTGCAAGAAAGACTGAATGATGACCTATGCGAATTTGCTCTATACCTTGACCATTGGGACCACGGTGGCGGAGTTGTTCTACAACAGAAGGAGAAAACTCAAGATCAACCGCTCCAACGATTCCACACACCCTATTATTTACCCTCCAAGGCCTTTTCAAGGCGTGAACGATGATACCAAAACGGCATGATCCCCCATCTCAAAAAGTTCTTTCCCCAACGACGGCCAAAGATGTCGATACGACAATACCAATTGCTTCCCTTGCTGAATCTTTTCTCAACATCTCTTGCGAAATCAATGGCCTTGTCAAGTTCTCCAAAATCCACTAACAATCCAAGAAATTCAGCCTGATCATATAGATCCCATCTGAAAGGATCCCAGTGAGAACGCACCGTAAAGCGGCGGCATAAACCAGCACGCCCATCAAAAAATTCTTCCTTTATATATCTCCATCCCTTATTAATTGGCTGGTCAACAATGTCGGCCAAATCAGGCAAAAGCCTTTTGACCTTTAGGAGATTTTTTATAACAAAGCAAGAATGGAAGCAGTCGATAAAATTTCCAGGCTCTCTGTCAGCATAATAAAACCAGGAACCATCTGCCTGCTGCTGGCGTACTACCCACCTCGCTAAACGCAGGGCTTTCGAACGAGCTTCATCACGAATTTCACTTTTCCCATGAACCGAATGAAGTGCATAGGCAAACGCAGCGTAAGTGTTGGCATTGACTACAATACGCGGCTCTTCCACCGGTGCATATGAAAGGGCAAGTTCATCTTTGCCCCTATGCATCACCTTCAAGGATTCGAGGAAATTCCACGTGCCGTGAAATAGATTCATTGCTTCATCATACAATTCAGGCTGGTCTGCCAGGACAAGCAGGGCTTCCATGACATAAGGAGTGTGCGTCACGAAGGGAATATCCGGCCCATACAGGCCATTCTTAGACATCCAAGGGAAACCAAGCCCCCACGACCACTGCCCCCCGGCTCCCTGGGTTGCAGCGGTGCTGCGGAGGGCTGTAAGGGCATGGAGATAATCGGCATCTACCGACAAGTGCCGAGAACGGGCTTGAAGAACAAAGTGAGCGATGACGATGGGATATTCGAGCTTCCGGGCACCGAGCAACCTGCGCCCTGTCTGCGGGAAGAGCCAATCCAGGAGTCCCAGGGCCACCGCGCCGATCTTTCCCAAATGTTTACCCCGATAATAGCACTCGCGGATGGACACGCCCCAGTAAGAGGCCCAGAGGTCGTAGGGATCAAAGGCTGGAACACTCATCCACACATCATGTTTTTTTATTGCCATCCAAGACTTAACTGTACAACTACCATACCTAAAGACCTTTCAGGTATAATTTCCGCGTCAGGGAAAAGCTCTGAAAACTCCCTTTTATCTAATAAAAGGAAATCTGGACATGTTTTTTTATCCACAATTTGTTAGAAATATCTATCATGGCCATCTGAATTCTCCGGGGAAACCACCCCACAAATGGCAACCAGGTGTGCGATTCAAACAAAAACCAGCGATTTTGTGTCTGCACAAAAAAACCTTTGCCTCCCTTCTAATTTCATTTGCAAACATTTTTTGATGATGATAAGCAAGACGTTTGAATTCACGCCCACTCTTTATGCTTAAAGTAGCCTGCTTCGGCACAGTAACATGCTCAATAACACTGGAGCAATATACAATATCAAAATATTTGTCATCGAAAGGAAGTGGCCCTTCTTCACTAATTTCTACTGGAGTAAAGCCATAGTCTCGCGCCCCTCTCTCAATGGCTGACTTATCTATATCCGCAATATATATTTTCTGGCTTATACCCCCTCCCCTTAAGAACATCATGTATAGCCGAACCGTCCTCTGAACCCAGATCTAGAATGATCGTGCTCTTATTGATTGAAAAACAGGAGAGGAATATACTCGCCCTTTGTTTACGCGCTGAACGCCGATATTTTTCTATTAACTTTTTTATCATTTTCCCTACCTAGCGCTAAAATTTCAGCAAATGCCGCAAACCATTCATGATTGCTACCACGTTCTTTTCTAAAAAGCATTTTGACGGCATACCGTGTTCTTTAGGATTAAACCTGACT
>WFOZ01000970.1 GCA_015487825.1 Planctomycetaceae bacterium | reverse complement strand
CGGAGCAGTGAAAACTTCTCCGTCGGGAATATTGCGGCGTCCGTTGCATGCAATCACCGGTATATCTCGAATTGAAAACGATATATCCGTCCCCGGTGAAACAATTCGAACTCGATCCGTCTTCAACATCCGTTCGACAAGTGGTTGCTGCGCCTTTTCCATAGCGGCATAATCTGCGGTACAGACACGGTAATAAAAATCTTCGAAGGCGCTACTGCTCATATTGGCAGACTGTGCCATTGAAGCAGTTGGATATCGCAGCACGACCCAGCGGGTATCGGGGACTCGAATTTCAAAGTGGACAGGCTGCACATAATATTGCTGATACGCTTCCAGCTTTTCCGCGGGAACATCCGAAAATTCTGCATTGTTGTCCGAAGCGCGAATTCCGATGTAAGCATCCATCTGCTTCATGCGAGCCGCATCTATTTCTGCGACTGCTTTTAGTGTCGCTTGATCAGCTGAGATGATCCAATCCCTTAAAATCTGATTATTACGCAACTGCACAACAGGAATCGCACCGACACTTCGCGCTCTGTTGACAAGCAAGCTGACCAGATCAGGCGAAGGTAAATCGAATGCTTCTATAAGAACTTTTTCTCCTGCTTCCAATTGACAGCTATGTCCAACAAGAAGTTCTGCCAACCGAGCTTTACGATGATCCATCAAATCGCCTGTTTTCTGTCTGTAAAAGAGAATTTCAACCACTTAACCGGAACAGAGCCATTGCCTCTGCCTTTACAACGGCGTACTCATTTTGTGTGTCCCGTAAATAGATTTATGCCAGAAGTTTAGTGACAACCTTTGCCGGGGCGACTCCGATCAGCTTCTGATCAAGCCCCTGGAATTTAACGGAAAGGTTATTGCAATCCAAACCGAGCAGATGCAGTATTGTCGCATGCAAATCGTATGTCGGCACAACATCTTCTACCGCGTTAAAACCTAGTTCGTCGGTAATACCGTGCGTGATGCCTCCCTTAATTCCTCCACCGGCCAGCCAGACAGTAAAGGCATTGGGATGATGGTCTCGCCCGTCATTTCCACCTTGTACCATCGGCGTGCGTCCGAACTCACCGCCCCAGATCACCAGTGTGTCCTCCAGCATGCCGCGTTCCTTCAAATCCATAATCAGAGCTGCAGATGCCTGTTCGGTATTCTTGCAGTTGTTTTTAATACCACTGGTTAAACCGCCATGCTGATCCCAGGCTTCGTGGAATATCTGCACAAACCGTGTCCCTTTTTCCAACAGACGCCGCGCAAGCAGGCAGCTGTTTGCGAAAGATGGTTTGCCTGGCTCTGCTCCGTAAAGTTCAAGTGTCTTTTTCGATTCCTGATTCAGATCGACGACATCAGGAGCCTCTGCCTGCATACGAAATGCCATTTCAAAAGAATTGATACGAGTTGCAATTTCCGGGTCCTGCACATCTTTCAGGCGCATTCGATTTAACTCGTTAATGGCATCCAGAGAATCGCGTTGCAGTTTTGTGTCGATGCCTCTCGGGTTGGAAAGATACATGACCGGATCGCCGCTGCCCCGAAACTGGACCCCCTGATAAGTGGTCGGAAGAAAGCCACTTCCCCAGTTCGAACTCCCTCCACTGGGCCCTTTGGAACCGGTACTGAAAACAACGTAACCGGGTAGATTCTGCGATACAGAACCGAGACCGTATAAAGTCCAGGCCCCCATACTTGGGCGTCCAAATTGTGGCCGCCCGGTATTCATTTCGATCTGAGCAGGTGCATGATTGAAAGCGGTCGTCTTCATCGACTTGATAATTGCAATATCATCTACAACTTTTGCCATATTCGGCAGCACTTCAGAAAGTTCGGCTCCACACTGGCCATATTTCGAAAATTTGAATTTCGGTCCAAGCAACGTTGCACCGGGCATAATGAATGCAGAACGATACCCTTTCATCAATTCAGCGGGAGGAAGTTTACCGTTGTATTCGGTCAACTTTGGCTTGTTATCAAACATCTCCAAATGACTCGGCCCCCCCGCCATGAACAGGTAAATAACCCGCTTGGCTTTTGGTGCAAAGTGAGGTTTTTTCGGAGCAAGCGGATTTTGAATTGCAGATTCCGCCTGAGCGTTATTTCCGGAAAGATCAGCCAGCGCGATTGCCCCCAGGCCAACACCACATTCCCCCAGAAACCAGCGTCTGGTACGCTGATAAGGATTTTCGTTCCGATGAAGAAAAGTCTGACAGTTCATGACGACCTCGTTATTGCCTGCTTGCTGTATTTGAAGTAAACTCGACGTAAACCGGGTTGAGAGATTACAAACCCGGTTTTTTTTCATCGGTTCGTTATTCTTTGGTAATCGTTTCATCCAGATTCAAAATGACACGGCTGGCAATTGTCCATAACGCCAGATCATTTGCCGATATTTTAACGCTGGTCGGCGGCTTGAGGACCTGATTCCCCGCCTCATCACTCACCAGAGCTTTGGCATCGATTTCTCCGGAGTTGATACGCTTCCTCTGTGCAGAAACCAAATCAGATAACAATTTCAACTCCGGTTCTGTCGGTGAGCGAGTTAAACAACTTCGAAAGGCAAATTTAATTCTGCCTGCATCTTTGCTGCCTCCCTGTTGAATTGTTTTCATCGCCAACCCCTGGGCACATTCCATGAACAGTTTTTCATTTAAAGTTGTCAGCGCCTGTAGTGGGGTGTTACTGCGATCCCGGCGAACACAGGAAGCGTCTCCGTTGGGAGTGTCGAAGTTCTTCAGCACCGGATAGGGAACCGAGCGATATCGAAACGTATACAGGGCGCGGCGGTATTTACTATTGCCCGTATTAACATCAGGCCATTTTTTTGTACCGTAGCTTGCGGGCGGAAGGTACAAATAAGGTGCAGAAGGTGGATAAACTCCCGGACCTCCCATTTTAAGATTGATCAATCCGCTGGCGGATAAGGCAATATCACGAACAATTTCACCATCTACACGAAAGCGTGGACCGTGAGCCAGCAGGCGGTTATAGGGGTCTTTTTCCAATAATGCAGGCGTTGTTTTAGAGGATTGCTGATACGTAGCGGACATCACAATCAGCCGATGCAGCTTCTTCATACTCCAACCCTGTTCCATAAATTCAACTGCCAGCCAATCAAGTAATTCCGGATGCGAAGGAGCTTCTCCCTGAGAACCAAGATCTTCGCTGGTAGCAACAATCCCTTTACCGAAAAATGCCTGCCAGCTGCGATTAACAGCTGCCCGGGCAACTGTGGGAGACTTTGGATCTGCAAGCCACCTGGCAAAGGTAAGTCGATTTCTGGAACCATCTGAAGCAAGGGGATTCATGATGGAAGGAACTCCGGGAGACATTTTCTGCTTCGGTTTCAGAAAATCTCCCCGTTCCAGATAGTACGTGGTACGAGGTTCTGCATCGCGTTCCTTCATCACCAGTTGCATCGTGCCTTCGGGGTGCAACTTCCATAGTTCTGCTATCTGCTGATTTTCTTTTTTCCACTGGGGCAATGTTGTCCGCCAGTAACTGAAGATCGCTTCAACCTGTTTTGCAGTTCGTTTATCTCGAGCGATTTTGAATATTTCACGAACTTTTTCAGGAATCGGATCTGCGACAACATTTTTCTGCCCGGTAACAGAAATGCGAAACCGGCCCAGGTT
>WFOZ01000969.1 GCA_015487825.1 Planctomycetaceae bacterium | reverse complement strand
GCTCCCATGAGCGCAACGCAGACAGTTGCAATCGCAGACCAGGCCGCAGCTATTCCCAGAAAGTCACGCCGTTGTTGTGTCTGTTGAAATCTTGGACTTTTTTCCAGATCAGTTTTCATGGCTAATTCTTGATCTCCCATGTACTCTTCAGAGTGAATTTTTCCATTGTAATCGCCCCCGTTGGGCATCGCTGAGCACAAAGGCCACAGCGAATGCAGATCGTCTCGTCCTTAACGATTGCTGAAAACTGCGAAAGATCTTCAGCTCGATCTGTGATCGTCTGCTGGAGCAAATCATCACCCACCAGACGATCTAATGAGACCAGTTCCAGGCAGAGCTCAGGGCAGACGTCTGCACATCCTCCGCACAGAATACACTTTTCAGAATCGAAGATCGTGTTGACTCCACAGTCCAGGCAGCGGCAGCCTTCACAAATGGCGTTCGACTGGTCGTAGCCCGTTTCCACAATAGCCAGCGGGTCGCTTATTCGATCTTTCGCACTCAATGCCGGGATTTCTGCCCGATGAATCTTTTCGTAATCTGGTTCGCGATCATAATCAGGAATTTCCAGGTGAACCAGTTGGACATTTTCAACAAGTTCTTTTTCACGAACAAATTCAAATACTTTACGCGCGACGTGTTTGCCACTGGCTACCGCATCAATCAATAGCTTGGGGCCATAGGTGATATCACCAGCCATGAAAACATCTTGAGCCGTTGTACGCATTGTTTCTGCGTTGTAGCGAGGTTGGCCTCGATCAGTCAGTTCAATATCTTCAACTCCCTTCAGCAGGGAAAGATCTGCATTTTGTCCGATTGACCAGATAACCCGGTCCGCTTCAATTGTAATCAGATCGTCCTCGTCGAAAGTGGGAGAAAATCGCCCCTGTTCGTCGAAAACGCGAGTGCAACGTTGAAACACCACTCCCTTCACCCAGCCATCGTCTCCCAACAAAATCTCTTTCGGACCAACACTGTGATGCCGGACGACTCCTTCTTCATCCCCTTCAAGTATCTCCAAATCATCAGCCGGTAACTGTTCGAGACTTTCCAAACTGCACAGATGGACCGACTCCACACCGGTTGTACGCAGCGCCGTTCTGGAAACATCCACACCGGTCTGACGCACAACGGTACGTGCGACATCATACGCGACGTTCCCTCCACCAATCACGACGACTTTTCCGGTGATATCAACCTGCTGCTTCAATGCCACATCACGCAGTATCTCAATGCCCCCCAAGACACCCTTTCCCTCTGAACCAGGAAGAGGAACCGACCTAGATTTTTTGAGGCCAATTGCAATCACAGTGGCTTGATGAGAGGAGCGTATTTCGGCTAGAGAAATATCACGCCCAACTTGCGTGTTACAAATGAACTCAACGCCGAGGGTACGAATAAAATCGACCTCGGCTTCAATCAATTCATTCGGCAAGCGATATTTTGGAATCCCGACCGCCAGCATTCCAGCCGGAATGGGCTCCATTTCATAAACGGTAGGGCGCAACCCCATCAACGCCAGGTCGTGAGCCGCCGACAGCCCTGCCGGACCTGAGCCGATGATCGCTACTTTCTCGCCATCGATATTGTCTGGCGATTGCTGGTCGCCAAGAAACGCACGGAACGCAGCCAGTTCTTCTCCACGGGAACTACTATGATTGCCTGCGCGTCCCAGCAAACGACGAATCAGCTTTAAGGGCGAACGCTCTTCTGCATTCCAGCCAAATCGATCCGTGATGAATCGCTTCAAAGCGCGAATGGAGACCGCTTCATCAAGTTCTTTACGTCGGCAGGCTGCTTCGCATGGGGCTCCACAAACTCGACCACAAATCGAAGCCATTGGGTTTGGGCCCCGTGCGATCAGGTAGGCTTCTTCAAACTGCCCCTCAGCAACAGCCCGAACATACCCACGCGCATCGGTATGCACAGGGCAGGCATCCTGGCATTTAATCTGCCTTTGCCAATACTCTACTGTCGGTACTTCAACCTGATAGGGTTGCATTCGTCATTCCATCCCAGTACGGCTGTTTTTTTGATAGCCGTAACTACAGCGAAACTTTGTTTTTTTGCACAAGCCCCGTGTTTTTTTGCACAGGCCCCGAAAAGATTGATCGCTAGCAGCATAAACCACTTTCTTCGAAAGCCTCCGCAAACTCTGAACCAGTTAGCTTGCTTAACCTGTAAATTGAACAAGTCAGCAAAGATACTGGTTTCTTATCTTCTTCGGCTAAGTGAAAAATCCTGCGAGGCCGACTCTCCTGCTGTCACTGTTACCTGAGCTGACTTGGAACGCAATTTTTTGGGTTTTGAGTACCATGTTTTCAATGTATATTCCCCTGGTGGGACACCTTCAATTTTGTATTCGCCATCTTTATCGACAACGGTGAAAAATGGATTCTGCAGAACAATAATATGCCCTTCCATTTCAGAATGGACGTTGCACAACAGGACAACTTCACCCAGCTTATCGAATTTGTACTGCTTTGAGCCTCCTTTTCCCCATGTGCCCAAATTTC
>WFOZ01000968.1 GCA_015487825.1 Planctomycetaceae bacterium | reverse complement strand
GAACAATGAAAGAGGTGAACGGTTCGATTAACATCCCTCCGAAAACCGGGATAGCCATCGCGCGAGCCACATCCGCACCGCGACCTGTCGAAAGAAGTACGGGCAATAATGCTGCCAAAGTCGTGATGGTTGTCATCATACAGGGACGAATTCTTTTCAGACCGGCCTGATAGACCGCATTGCGCAGTTCCTGTACATTTCGAACTTTCGTTCTTCTCAGAACCTGCTGAATGTAAGTTGCCATCACAACACCGTCATCAACGGCCAGGCCAAATAATGCGATGAAACCAACCCAGATCGCGGTATTCATATCGATCCCCATTACCGCCACTGCGATCATGCCTCCTGCAAAAGAGACCGGAATTCCAGAAAAAACAACCATTGAAATCGGCAAGTTTCGGAATTCAAAATAAAGCAGCATCAGATTGATCAACATGACCATTGGCACAATCCACATCAGACGCAAGTTTGCTTCAATCTGATTTTGGAATGAACCAACCGGTTGCAATTCGAAGTTTCCTTCCGGGAAAACCAGATCGCCATTTTGTCTCGCAGTACGCAGTGCAAGCATTACCTGTTCGACAGTTTCCAGATCGCCTGTCATGCCTGAAGGTGAAAATGCAACATGAGCAACCAGTCGGGCATCTTCACTGTTGATAGCTCCTGGTCCCCAGGTTGTCGAAACATCTGCCAGTCTTTCCAGTGGCACAACATCATCTACTGCGGTGACAACTGCGACTCTTTTCAGATTATCAAGTTGTTCGCGAATATTGCGTTCAAAACGAATTTGAATCGGGTATCGTTCCCGGCCCTCGACGGTCGTGGTGACATCCACTCCACCTAACCCGGCCGAGACAATTTCGTTGACCATCATGGTCGTCATGCCGTACCGGGCCGCTTCTTCACGATCAACTTCGAACTCAAAATATGGTTTCCCCATTACAATATCCGGGTTGACCGTTCCTGCATTCACATATGGGACCGTTTTCAGGTATTCTGCAACTGCAATCGATGTTTCTGCTATTCCTTCAAGCGTATCGCCATAAACTCGAATTGCCATTGAAGCTTTGATACCACTTTGCAGCATCACAACTCGGCCTTCAATCGGTTGCAAAGGTGAAGCAGGCGTAACACCCGGTAATGTAGCGACTGCATTGATTTCATCCCAGATTTTTCGCTCTGTCATTCCCTCCCGCCACTGATCTTTCGGCTTGAGCATGATATATGTTTCAACCATTGCAGCCGGGGCGGGATCGAGAGCAGAATCGATGCGGCCAATTTTTCCGAGAACATTTTCAACTTCCGGGATTCCTTTAATCAGCGTATCCTGAGCTTGCAAAACTTCCATCGCCTGATTGAAACTTGCAGCAGGATATAACGAGGGCATATAAAACCAGCTACCCTCGTCAAGCGCGATCCAGTCATCAGATTTCAGTCCGGTGAAGGTATGCTTGAGATCCACATAGCCAGGAACTTCATTCAGGTCAGCTCCTAATGCAGAAAACACATTTTCTACCGGTTTGAGTAACGTTGGAAAACCAACCCAGGCGCCGACACCGATGAAAAAAATAACGAACGGAAAAGAGAGGCAAAGCAGTTTGTGTTTCAATGCGTAACGCAACCTTGCCCCGTAAACCCAGCGGACAAAACGGCTGACAGGGTTTTCTTCCATCGGCCGAATTCGTTCACGTGTCATCCACCACCCGGTGAAAAAACCTGCTCCTGCCGCGATTGCAGTAATCAGATACAGATTTAAGCCGGTTAAGTGAATGAAATGTTCCCCCCAGACATAAAATGTCAGCCCCGCTGAAAGGATTGCTACACCAATGGCTCCGAATAAACTTGTGATTTTTGCTGATTTAGAAGAGCTCAAAAAGACCCGGCAAAGCATTGGCAAGACGGCAACTGCTACAATCAGGCTCGATGCTAATGCGAAAGTCTTTGTCCACGCCAGCGGGGCAAAGAGTCTATGATCTCTTCCTGTGAGGAAAAAAACCGGCAAAAAACTGACAATTGTTGTGCTGACCGCAGTTATTACCGCAGGCACAACTTCTGCTGCAGAATCTCGGATCACTTCCATCCGTTTTTTCTGCCCTCCCGGAGAGCCCTCTGCTTCCCAGGTCGCCAGACCATCGTAAATGTTTTCAAGGATGATAATTCCCATATCAACCATCGTCCCGATCGCAATTGCAATACCGGCCAGCGACATGATGTTGGCATCAACACCGAATGTCTTCATCGCAATAAACGACATCAACACAGCCATTGGGAGAGTGATTGCAATTATTAAACTTGCCCGCACATGCAATAGGAACAGGACCATGACCGCGATTGTAATAAGCGTTTCTTCAAACAGAGCCTTGGAAAGCGTGCCAACCGTTTCGTCAATAAGGAAAGAACGGTCGTAAATTCCTGTCACCGTGATTCCTCCCAGTTCCGGTTCCAAAGCAGCGATTTTTTCCTTCACATTCATTATGACATCGCGAGGGTTCTCGCCGTAACGCATAACGACAACACCACCGACCGCTTCGTGACCGTTCAGGTCCAGTGCTCCTCGTCGAAAACTTGGACCGGACTGAACCTGAGCCACATCCCGGACACGTACTGGAATCCCATCGCGTGTGACAATGACAGTTGCTTCAATCTGTGCCAGTGTCTCGGGCTCGGTTTTGTCTGCACCAATAAATCCTCGGCCACGTACAAGGAATTCCATCCCGTTCATTTCAACCGTTTTGGCACCGACATCGATATTCGATTCCCGGACAGCTCGAATTACTTTATTGAGTGGAATTTTATGATAACGCAACTGATCAGGATCAACTTCAATCTGATACTGCTTCACATAGCCACCGACTGAGGCGACTTCTGCAACACCATCTACCGATTGAAGCGCATACTTAACTACAAAATCCTGTTTTGAACGCAGTTCTGCCAGATCCATTCCTGGAGGCGGTTCAAGTACGTAGTAGTAGATCTGCCCCAGAGCAGTGGCATCCGGTGCAAGAACCGGCGTGACATCATCAGGAAGATCTGTCACTGTTGTAAGTTGTTCTGCAACGCGAGATCTGGCCCAGTAAAAATCGACTTCATCTCCGAAGGTGACCTGCACAAAGCTGAAGCCGAACATGCTTTTACCACGCACGCTTTTGGAACCAGGGACCGCCTGCAACGAAATTGAAAGCGGATAAGTAATCTGGTCTTCAATATCCTTTGGGGATCGTCCGGGCCATTCTGTTAAGACAATGACCTGGTTTTCACCCACATTTGGAATTGCATCGAGTGGTACTTTTTTAGTTGAATACCACCCATATGCGACCAGGCCAACTGAAAATATAAGAACAAGTAATCGTTCATGAATACAGAAATCGAGGATCTTCTTGATCATTTGACTGTGCCCTCCTTAGGTAAGACTGCCAGGTACTTAACGGGATTTTTGAGTAAATCTTCCCGGCAACCTTCACAGCAGATAAATACTTTTCGTCCTTTGACATCAATCTTGATTGGAGTCCCCATTGAACCGAGAGGCATTTCAGCAACCGGACATATCCGTTGCTTTTGTGCCAGGGCACGATCTTTAGAAGATAGATTCTTAAGAGCTTTAGCGATTGAAGCATCTTCCTGCTGCGGGTTTGAGTTAATCTGAGGAACCGGCATCAGGATTTGTGGAGCATTTAATGCCGGGACTTCAAAC
>WFOZ01000967.1 GCA_015487825.1 Planctomycetaceae bacterium | reverse complement strand
TCATCGAATTTCGTGTGATGAGTATAGGTCGGCCAGAAGATTGCTGCCAGGCTATCGTTTTTCAATTCCGGATCAAGAAACAAAAAGCCCATGCGTTCCACATCCTCAAAATAGTTAATATGGTTTGAAGATTTAATCACTGTACTTGCATATGCGAGAATTAAGTTACGATGACTTATTCGGAATCTTTTACCGGCAGGAGAATCTATTGTAGCGGCAATGTACAACCAGCGATTCCATGCAACAGAACCGATTGTAATTCTACCGGTCACAAATTCGTTACCTTTCATTTGGTCGGGTAATATTCGCACGTTGTGGCGAAGAATAAAGCGTTCAAAAATGGTGCCGCCCAATGCCTGGCAGATACCGAGATGCCCCCTGCGACTTCGTTTTTGCATAATTGATGCGACAATTCGTTCTTCAATCGGGTTGTCGCTCGAATCATCTTCTGCATCATAAATTGCATCCAACTTCCAGATGACATGGGCGAGTACATAATCAGCAGGATGCAACATCGATTTTGTTGGGGAATTATTAAACGTGACACCGAAATCAAATCGATTTTCAGACCGCGAATTCCATCTTCTTTCACCTGAAGATGTTATTCTCATTGAGCAAATTCTGTTCACGGCACGATCTACCATTTCTTCCCGATCAAGATTTGGCAAAAGTAATTCAACAGCCCGCCCGGCTGGACTGTCGGTAAAGTATTCGCTTCGTCTGTTCGCTTCATCGCAAATTTGATCAAACTTATTTCGAGCAGTGGTAGGATCAATATTGGAATCGATGCCGTAAACATCAGCCGCCCAGGCATCGAGAACCTGATTGAACTCCGGCTCTTTCTGTGATTGACTTCGTAATAATTTCCAGCCAAATTTCCCATAGCTTTGCATCGCTTCCAGCCAGTTCTCATCGACTTGATAATCGGATAATCTCGCCTGCATCAAAAGCAAATCGATTTCACTCCTCCACTCTGGCAGGATCATGCCCAGTGTTATATGGCATGGCTGGAGTTGCCCGAACATTCGCGAGCCACCCATCAGAACAGTATTCCTTATATCAGAAAGCTGCTTGCCATCCAGTTCAGCCCGGTAAAATACAACCTTTCTTTTTTCTTTTGACCAATAAGCTTCGACACTTGAAGGAGTCAGAACAGCAAAGCTCATAAGTTGACGAGAACCATTTTCTCTGATTTCACGACGTTCTTCGGGAGTCTTGTCATCCCAGTTCGGGATTTTGGCAAGCACTTCATCCAAATCTGCTTTAATGGGAGTTTTGCCGATGTGCATTCCATTGAACCAGACGTCTGCACCAACGATGTCATCTTGTAGTTTGATATGCAAAGCCAACGGCATTTTACGGATTTCGTCTTCATGGTGCTTGTAAGAGAGAACTTCGCCGCTGTTGACCAGATATCCGAATCCGCAAAAGGTGACCGTTAAGCCGATACAGGCAATGAAACCGCGATGGAACCAGGCAAATATCATTGCGATTAAAATGCAAATGAGAATGCTTCCCCAGACAAGAAAATATTGCTGCCGTACAGAGGCCGGGGCAAGTTCGCTGAGTGCATAAGGAACTTCATCGTAACTGCGAAAGCGCATCAGCAAAGTGAGCATCGACAGGCTGATCCCGCCAATGGCAATCATCTCGGTAAGGCGAGAAGCCCGACTTCCCCGCGCGGCATTTTGCGGTAACGTCTTTTGCTTTTTCTTATAAAGCCAACCGAGTAGCCCCAGCACGGCAAGGGGGACCGCGACACTCATCAAGAGTGGAAAAACAAGAAGGAACAAGGGACCGGAAAAATTCATTAGATCATCTCCACTTGGCGGTGAAGTTTCATCCCGCCGATACATAAAGAAACGGCTGCGAGGATAAAACCGCCGACGTAAATCAGCACAATCCAAGTAGGCATCTGGGGAACGCGAACGCTGTTCCAAATACTGAACGAGGCAAAGACGATACCCGTTGCAATCACAATTCCATTCCTGCTTCCCGATGTCGGATGGGCGGCTCGTATCCAGCTATAATGAAACGCGGGAATCAACACGAGATAAGCCAGCAAACTCCAGATTAAAAAAATCCATTCGGTATCTGCCATCAACGGGAACCAGTAGTTTCTAAGCATATCCTGAAAGCCGCTTCGCAAGCCGCTGCCAACCAAAAACGCGGCTGGCAACCAGACAGCCAGAACCGAGACCGCACTTGCGAGCATGGTGTGCATCCAAATTGTATCGCGAGAAAAACCCTGACCGTACAGAAACCCAAACGCTCGACTGCGAACACGTCCAAGTATCCAGGTGATCGCAATGCAATGTCCCAGAACAAAAAACAAAGCCGCGCTTTGACTTCCAATTTGCAACGGCTCAAATCGCATCAACACATAAATAGTGCTGAGCAACGTTGCGATACAGGTAATACCAGCGAGTTGACGAACCTGCCAGAAAAGTAATGGCCAGCGAATTTTCATGAGAGCCTCTCGATTACAAGACGTCGATTTACAAAGTGAGTAGGGTCCGCCATTGCGGACCATTGC
>WFOZ01000966.1 GCA_015487825.1 Planctomycetaceae bacterium | reverse complement strand
TTGGAGGGTTATCGCAGGTCAATTATGTGAATCTGCCGGGAAAAATATCCGTTGAAGATAAGCTGGCAAATCCTTATCTGCAAAAAATCACATTCAAAGGCACCATTCATGAATTCGGCCACGCCCTCGGCCTGCCCCACAATGGCCCGCATGCCAAATTAAATCTGGGGATGCCTTTAATGGGAGCGACTATTCCTAATTATCGTAAACGGATGAAAAATCGAGAAGAGCGGGGTTATCTTACAGAAGCCTCAGCGGCAATTCTATGGAAGCATCCTTTATTCACCGGTACTGCCCGTCAGCGTAATGTTTTACCGAAGCTCCAGTGGCATGATGTAAACATAAAAAACGATCAGCAAAAACGTACCACTCATCTGACAGGTCGCATTACATCAAACGTTCCGGCTCATAGCGTTATCGTTTACGATGTCGCACCAGAATTGAGAACCATGTATTTCCAGAAAACCTTCGTGGCTCGTGTCGCCAAAGATGGAACATTCGATATCACAATCAGTGAACCGGTTGGAATTAAAACAAACGGAGTTTTGAAATTAGTCGCCTGCTGCGAAAACGGAACAATGACTGGTGGCGGAAAAGGGCGCGGGCTTCCAAGTGCTTACGAAATCAAATACCGGACATCTCGCACTGGGTATCAGTTAATCAAATAAACCCCGCTGGGCCGGTTTGTTTTGATAGCCGTAGCCAATATTGAAATTTGCGTGAAATTTGCGCAACACGCAAACAAATTGACCGTTAGTAGTACAGGACGAACCACGGATGTTGCCGGCTTCTTCATTATGAAGACCTCTTTGCTTAACGCGACTGCTTCTGAGGAACCCCGCCTGCATTTCTTTTCATAAAATGCCTTGACTAACTGTAGTACGTGTTGTACAACAGGTGAAAGGATTGTGTCATGCGTATATTTTTGGATCATAATAGTGGCGAACCGATTTATCGGCAGATTGTCGAAGCGATCAAATTACGTATTGCCCGTGGTGATTTGGCTGAAGGGGACAAGCTGCCAAGTATTCGAGAGCTTGCCAGTCAGTTGAAGATCAATACGCGAACGGTGGTCAAGGCGTATGAAACGCTCAACAGCACAGGGCTGGTTGTGATGCAGCACGGGCGAGGGGTTTTTGTGACCGCGCCGCAGCTTGTTCTTTCTAAACGAGACCGGCGTAAAGTGTTGCTCGATCATGCTCAGCGATTACTGGCAGAAGCGAAACGCGTTGGGGCAACTCCCGAAGAAGTCGTCGAAATTGTTCAAGCAGTTGCTGAGCAGATGATGGAGAAACAAACATGAAGCCGACAGTTGAAATCACAAATCTGGTGCGAGATTTTGGAAAAATACGGGCCATCGATAACGTGACTCTTCAAGTCGCGGACGGGCAGGTATTAGCTTTAATTGGCCCAAACGGTGCAGGGAAAACGACGCTTCTTCGTTTACTATGCGGGTTTCTCGCACCAACCGCGGGAGAATCTTTGATCTTGGGGCAGACAACATTCCCGCACAGCCCGGTACTTGCGGGGCGCATCGGCTGTGTGATTGATGGGATCGAACCGCCGGCCGGGTCTGGTATTGGTCAAATCATTAATCTCAAGGCTTCCGCGTGTATTGCTTTTGATCGAAATAAAGCGAAGCAGTTGTGTGAATCGCATCGGATAGGAATGAAGCAGACCTGGCGAACTTTAAGTAAGGGACAAAAACGCTGGGTGCTGGCGGTTTGCTGTTTATGTGCAGGAGCAGATGTGCTTTTACTTGATGAACCGGCTGATGGTCTGGACCCTTCTTCCCGTAGCGAGCTGTACGGTTTACTGCGTGAAGCCGCCAACGAACAAGGGACGACGATTATTGTTGCCTCACACATTTTAAGTGATTTGGAACATATCGCCGATGATGTCGCGGTGATGCAATGCGGGCAAATTGTTTTACGAGGCAATCTTGAAGATTTGCGGGATCGCGTTCGAGAAGTTGAATTTGTCGCAGAGACATTGTTCTCGATTCCTGCCGATGTCACGGTGATTGGGCACGATATCGAAAACCGGGTGATGTGGCTCGCTTACGATAATGTGCTTGATGTCAACAAACCGTTGCAAGGGGAATTGCAACGCAGAACCGTCAATTTAGAACGCCTTTATTTTGCAATCACGAAACATCATCAAAAACCGGAACTGATTGAAATCAATTTGTTGGAACCAGTTACGTAACTATTCAGCTTTAGTGTAGGGTCCGCTATTGCGGACCACGATGGGAAGTGGAACCC
>WFOZ01000965.1 GCA_015487825.1 Planctomycetaceae bacterium | reverse complement strand
CAGATGTGTATAAGAGACAGCTATCGGACAGTTATTTGAAGATGGGAGTTTTTCACGCTTTCAATCACCAGGGCAAGAAGATTTTCACCTCGTCTTCCAAAGGAATCCGTAAGCGGCCTTACCGCATGAACCTTCTGACGCATGTGAAGATGCCCAACCCGGACGACGAACGGATCTTCGGACTCTTCGGCAATCAGATGGTTGTTTATGATCTTGAAGGTTCGATCAAGAAAATTGTTGATGGTCCTTATTCGCTGGCGTGTGCTGAGTTCGATCCGAAAAGCAAAACGATCTTTCTGGGGAGCAGCATTTCAGGAGGCGACGGCATCTATGCGTTGCGTCTTGACCATCCCCATTCGGCATCTGCCTTTGAGAACCTGAAACCTGTGGGAAGACTGGCGCAAGTCGAAAAGAACATGGCGATGCTGGCTAAACAGGTCGAGAACTTCAAGCGACCGGCGTATCAGCGTCCGCCCAAAAAAACATCTCTCATCACTGGCAGGTCTGCCGATGATATTCGAGAATTGTACCTGGACGAACACGACTATAAAAATGCAACGTTCATACAGTTCAATATTTTCACGGAAGACTTTGATCGTGAAACCCTCCAATCGCCTTGGAACAAGAAACGCGAATCCAGACGCAAATACAATTACACTGCCAAAAGAATTATTGAAATCGCTGCCGAGCGGGAAAAACGCAAAGAGCCGTTTGCGATGTGGGCCGGTCACGGCAGTGATCCTTTCTACGTTCAGTTGAGCACCATCGAAGGAATCCTCAAAGCGGCACCGACAATGGCCAGAGCCTTTATCTTTGCAGAAATGGAGCAGACAGATGAAGCGATGGAATATGCCGTGCGAACGCAAGTGGTCCCCATTGCAAAGCTGTGCCAGAAGCATGGCACAGCAAAAGTGATCTTTCGCAACAAGAATATCTTCTGGAATGCAAGCTGCTACCTTGATTTTTGGAAAGAAACACTGCTTAGTAGAAAATACAGCGATGTTTTTGTCCCCAGCATGGAAGAGACAAACGGCCGGACCCAGGCCATCAGCCTCTCCGGGCGAACGGGATTGTGGCTGTGCGGATATTTTGATCACGTTTCCGCGCGAGCAGTTACCGATAACGCAAACTTTTCCCGGCTTTGGGAATGGTCCTCTCAGCAGAAACTGAGCCATCTGATGCGGTCGATGGCGTTGCGGTCTTCTTTAGGTGCTGACATCCTCCTGGTGAATATCTATCAGGGTGACCAGAAAGAGTTGACGCCACTGTATCGGATGCTGGAGAAAGGTGTCATCGCCATCCCTCAGCGAGAAGAACTCCTGTCGGTTGCAGATCTCTGTCTGGGAATGAAAACTCCATCTCCTGCTTTCCTGGAGCAAGGCAAGAATGGGCATTTCGTCAATGGGTATCAGCCGGGCCAACCTGCAATGGTTTTCGACCGGATGGCTTGCTACTGGGGCGGTGCGCCGACGGCTTCATCCGATTTCAGCAACTATGCGATGGGAAGCCGCAGCCGGATGCTCAACTTCTTGCCAACAAACCCATACGGCCTGGTCGCAAGTATTCCAGAAAACACGCCATTAGATAAGTCACCATTTTTCAAATCGATGCTGATTACCGATGGCGAATTCTTCTACGACAAACAGGGAAACAAAATTTCTGCAATCGACTACAAGGCCCAGGCAATGAAAGCACTCCGCGAATCAGCGGCTCGACTTCCCGTACGTGTCGTTGGAGAAGTTTCCTGGACGGTCGTGCGACTTGATCCGACCCACGTTCGAGTGACCCTGATCGATCCCGGCTACATTTCGCCAGCAGATCGGGAAGCAAAAATCGTACTTCAGCACCTTCAAGGAATAGACTGCCGCGACATCCTCAGCGGCGAATCACTCCCCCTGATGCAGAACTCAACAACACTGACAGTACCAGCAGGAATCCTGCGAATTATTGACATCACTCACAAGTAAACTTGGGTGGGTAAAATTGTTGTAGGATGGCGTGCTTGCACCCATCATCGCGTGCCGGTTGTTGTTCAATCGGACCGGTGTCCCCGGTAATGGGGATGGATAGAGCCGACTTCGCTTATTTCATCAAACCGGGTGGCCCAAGCGACTCTGGCGGCACCCAACCACTAAAAGTGGTCGGGCTATCCCGCTTATTGAGAGGGGCAGATTGCGGCTGCTGCGATTGTGCTGATTCTTCCCGATAATGTGTTTATTGAACCGCTTCCGTCGGGGTGAACCCGATTGCTTAGAAAAATGACGAACAGCTTTTGTGGCGGATCGATCCAGATTGATGTTCCGGTGAAGCCGCCATGTCCGAAGGCTGCTTTCGTAAACAGATCGCCACGATTTGAGGAATAGACAGAACGAGAATCCCATCCCAACGTTCTTAAACCGCCGGGAACTTTGAGAGGGGCTGTCATTAACAGCGTTGTTTTTGGTGACATTACCCGACGACCGTTCAGGCAGCCTTTATTGATCAGCATTTGTGCGAACAGAGCCAGGTCATTGGCTGTTGAGAACAGCCCTGCATGTCCTGCAATTCCTCCCAGTGCATAGGCTCTGGGATCATGCACTTCGCCTTTCATCCAGTAGTCGTTTCGCTGTTGAGTGACCGCTGCTCTTTTTTTCAAAGAGGCAGCCGGCAGGTAGCCGGTCTCTCGCATTCCCAGTGGAGAAAATAAATTCTGCTGTGAATATTCGTGGATATTTTTTTTGGTAATACGTTCGACAATTTCCGCCAGTTCGAGAAAGCCAACATCAGAATATCGAAATTTCGAGCCTGGTTCGTAAACCGGTTTCAGTTCGTGAATTAGCCGGAATGCTTCGGCAGGGCCGTTTTTGAAGTCGTTCAAAGAGTTGTCTGGAATCAGCCCACTGGTGTGCGTCAGCAATTGTCTGACGGTGACTTTTTCCTTGCCGTTGACTCCAAATTCCGGAATGTATTTCGCGACGGGTGCATCGATATCGATAAGGTTTTTTTCCACCAGTGTCATAATACTCGATGCAGTAGCGACCGGCTTGGTGAGAGAGGCGAGATCGAAAACGGTATTGAGCTGCATCGGAATTTTCTGTGGTTTAATCTGCAGATATCCGAAAGCCTTGTGGTACACAACATGCCCTTTGTATCCGACCAGCACGACGGCTCCGGGCATTTTATTTCGGGAGAGACCTTCCTCAACAATTTCATCGATAATTTGCAGCCTTTTCGCATCCATTCCGAGTTTTTCGGGCCTGGCACAAGGCAGCGATGAGCTTTGATTCGCAGCGACTGCATGAGAACTGCTGGTGAAATCAGTGCAGCAGAAAAAGAGGAAGAAGGAAATTGTCAGGTGTGATAGAGTGGGCATACGAAATCGTTCACTTTCAAACGGTAAAGAACAATCTACGTTATTTGGGATCGCCGGGCCGAGAGGATGACTCTTGCGGCCTGCTTCTGTTTCTTATCTCCAACTGGCCATCGGGAACAGACTCCAGAACAGATAGGCAATTGGGCCTGTGTATAAAATACTGTCGAGGACATCGAGAATACCGCCAAATCCGGGCATTAATTCTGCAGAATCTTTCTTGCCGACATCTCTTTTAATAAGGGATTCGCACAAATCGCCGATCAACCCGACCGTACCGATCACCATTCCGTATAATATGGAGAGATACCACGGGCATGGTTTCCAGGATTCCTCAAACAGGCCGGGCATGTAAGTCAGCCATAGCCACGAAAAAAGTGCAGAAAACAAAATTGCTCCACGTGCTCCCCACCAGGTTTTACCGGGGCTGAGTTTCGGGCTTAATTTTTTTCGGCCCAGAAGTCTACCGAGTGTGTAGGCCCCTATGTCTCCTCCTTTGGTGACCACGATTAATGAACCGAGTACGAGGTAACCGGCCTCGGCACCGGCGACCCAGCGCAGTTGAGCGGTCATGCTGAGAAAGACGCCGATATAAACCACGATCAGTATTTCAGAACTGAGCGTTTCCATACTCTGGCCCGGTTCCTGGAAGCTGATGGCTGAAATTAAAAAGAGCATCATGACGACAAGGCTGAAAGCCAGCATTGTCGGTCCTAAATAGGAAAGTTCGGAGGCTTCGGGGGCACCAATTCCCAAAGGTTTTAACCAGGTGGAAGCGACGATGATAATCGCTCCCATGCAGCAGAGGGAATAGCGGGGATAAAACGAGCGGGTCCGTAACAGCGAAGCCATTTCCCAAGTGCCCCGGATGGTGAGAAACAGGCAGACAACAAATAAAATCGGTGCCTGGCGACCGATCAGGTGATCCCAGTAGAACAGTCCACCAAAAAAAGTAACCAGCAGCGGGCCGAGTATCAACCGCCAACTCAAATTCCCGATCGGCAATTTCTTTTTTGAGGGGAGATTTTCCATACTACTAACGATCAATTTCTTTGCGGCTAACGCAAATTTCAAAAGTTTCCCTGTAGTTACGATGTTCAATACAAACCAGCCGAGCCGAGGATGGATGACATGGTCAGTCGTGAAGAGAAGCTATTGGATTAGAAAGACTGCTTAAAGGTAACGCATCCCTGAGAGAAAAACATCCCTGAGAGGCAATCATGTTTCATTCAAGCCGCCGAATCGTCGATTGCGATTGGAGTAACTTTCCAGGGCAGCGTGGAATTCTTCTTTTCCAAAATCCGGCCAATGTTTTTGAGTCACCCATAATTCCGAATAACTGATTTGCCAAAGCAGAAAATTGCTGATCCGCATTTCTCCCGAGGTGCGAATAATCAGATCGGGATCCGGCATTCCCGCTGTGTAAAGATGTGAAGAGATCTGTTCTTCGTTGATCTGTTCAACATCCAGCGTACCCTGTTTAACCTGCTCTGCAATTTTTTGGACGGCATCGACAATTTCGCCCCGCGAGCCGTAATTTAATGCCAGGCAAAGTCGCATTCCGGTGTTGCCTGTTGTCTGCTCGATGGTTGTATCGATCT
>WFOZ01000964.1 GCA_015487825.1 Planctomycetaceae bacterium | reverse complement strand
TGTGAAAAACATCAGCATGTCCTCATTTGCCAGAAAATCAACCCAAGTACTAAAAACCACGTTGAACCTTCTTTTTCCTCTGATGATAGGGGTTCTTGTTACCTCAGCAGTATTTTTTGCGTGGCGATTCTCAACAGTTCCCTGTCCGTGTTGCCACAAGCGAATCCCTAAAGATGTCATCAAGAATTCTGTCCCCTGTCCGGAATGCGGGGAAGTGACTGGTGAAGATTCGTGCGATACATCCAATACAGGTGCTGGGAATGTTTGCCACAAATGTAATGAAACAACCAGCTGTAGAAAATTGTGGGACGGCGAATCGTACTGCCAATCATGCCTCGAAACTTTTGCTCCCGCATTGCTAAAGCATGTGGAAGAAAAATGGTATTGTGAAGAAGCGAACTTCTCTATAAAGCAGGTCGCCCAGAGGATCTTGCTTTTTTACATCGGTATTCCCGGCTGCCTGGTGACCCTGACCGTGATTTATGAATGCAAAGGAAACCTCTTGTGTGCTCTGCAAGGTACTTTTCTATTTTTGCTGTTTTTTTTACCAGTAATATCTCTGATTCTCGTTGCCAGCATTGCAGGAATGGCAATGGGGCGCCCCAAGGTTATCCTCTGGAATGGAAAATTGATCGTTCATACTGGTCCACAACTTCTAATGACTCCTCTGAGCAACTGCCAGTGGCGTGAAGGGTTGGTTGCATTTGATAGCAATATGAAGCTTGCATTTCTTCTTCCTGGAAATGCCCTGCTTATTCAGTATAAAGAAGATAAATACGGTCCCGTTACAAGAATCGCGGTTGGATTCACACCAGAGTCAAACGAAATCTGGAGGCAGTTGTTTACACTTGCAGAAATCCCTCAGGAATCCCCAATGAATTCCTTGTGGAAAAGTTATTAGGTTCCCAAGTTTGCTTTTATCTGTGCGACTAAGGCGTGACCAGCGATTGAATTTTGGTATGCTGATTCAGCACGTATTCGCACCCATGTCAGCTCTTTTCAAACCGAAAGCATTATTTCATTTGAGTTTTCGCAAACTTAGTTCTGGATTACTGCTTTTGAACAGTCTGAGCCTGGATGCTCCGCTGGTTGCGGTCAGTTGGCAAAATCTGGCCTCGCGTGTTCTGGGTGTCTCGCTACTCTGGAACGAAGTTCTCTTACTGTTTTTGGCAACCTGGTTGGCATACGCGGGAGATCGGTTGCTCGATTCATTCCCTCAAGTGGAAAGAAAATCCGAATTGCCTCGTCACCTTTTCGCATTAAAGTATCGCCGCAGACTCGCTTTTGTCTGGGGAAGTCTGTTTCTGCTGAGTTCAATACTTGCCTTGCTAACAATCGATATATCGAGACTCATCCTGGCATCGGCACTGGTATTGGGCGTTGTGATCTATTTTGCCATTTGCTTTCTCTTCCCGCGGCTGGCAAGAATCATTATTCCCCGCGAACTTGTCGTGAGTGGCGTTTTTGTTGCAACGACCCTGTTTTTTCCGCTCTCTCATATACAGGGTGTCGCTTTGTTGGCGTTGTCCACTTACCTGGCTGTTATTTTATGGTCTCTTGCTTTTTTGAACTGCCTCGGTATTTCCTGTTGGGAGCAGAAAGAAGATTCTCGCACCGGTGAAATAACTTTGGCAACTGCATTTCCCGCACTCTGTTCTTTCTACCCGCTATTGAATGGTCTGTTTGCCGTCTGGTTCTTGATACTGATGCTTGGCAGCGAGTTTTCCGCTTTGCCGTTCTTTCTGTTTGCTGGCAGTTTAGCTTGCATTGCACTACTGAGCCTGATTCATTTTGCGAAAATATCCACCAGACTGAAACCCGTTCTGGCTGACCTCTGTTTACTTGCTCCCTGGATATTCTGCTTTCTGAGCATGCTACGTTCCATTTTATTGACGGGCAGCAATTAAACGGAACTATTTTAAAAAAGCGGGGTTTAATCGACGGGGAGGCTCCGTAAAGCCTGCTGCCATGTTTCCGGTGTTGTTTATCGGAGATGAGCAAAGGCTGATACTGTCTCGGATGATTTTGTCTCGAATTGGCATTTACTGTAATATGGATAACAATAACAGAAAGTTCGTTTGAATATGATTGGTCTGTATGTGTAGCAGGAGATTCAGAGTTTCCAGCGAGAGTTTATTTCGATCAGGAGAAACGTTTTGAGTAGATCCCCATTGCCCCGGCTGTTTTTATTGGCGAGTTTTGTCGTTGCGCTGAGCGTTATCTTCTCGCAAGCCGCATTTTGCGAATTAACCGAAGAACAGCAGAACGCCACACATGAAGAGATTGACCCGATTAAATTTGCGATCGTTGCTAATGGAAAAATTGAAACCATTGCGATGGATTCCAGCGGAAACCTGCTGGCTGCCATCAGTTGGCCCGACAAAAATGCAAAAGTGCAGCCTGTTCTACAGCAGAAACAGGAAACTCCAATAACAGAGCAGCCACCAGCCAAACGTCAGCAACCGGGCATACGGCCAGGGGGCCCCGGCTTTCGTAAAGGTGGCCCTCGCAAAGGGGGGAGAAAAGGTCCGAAACGTGTACCGGAAGGACCGCGTCTGTATGCGATTAAAGTTATTTCTCCAGAGGGGCGAGTTATTAAAACCTGGCCTTTGAGAAAAACGGCTGCGATGATTGTGACACCACTTGATGATTCGACCGTCTTCATCGGCGGCAAGGGAAAGTTGGCAATCCTGAATCGCAAGGGAAAAATAACGAAGCAGCTTGATGTAAAAACAGTGTTGGATGGTAAATACGCCAAAGCGGCCGTCAGTGGTTTAGCGGCCAGCAAGGATTATTTCTTTGTCGCCTTTGGTAATGGATTCAGCCTGCGTGCGAGTGAAGATATTGTCCGCTTCAACCGCGATTTCACTGAAGCAAAAATCATTATCGAACAACAGCACGGCTGCTGCGCTCATCTCGATATCGACGTGCAGGATGAAATGCTTCTGGTTGCAGAGAATTCCAGATTTCGAGTCAACCGATTTGACTTTGAAGGCGAACAGATCGATTCATGGGGCCAGCGCGACCGCACCTCTGTCGAAGGATTTGCTGCCTGTTGCAATCCGGTCAATTTTGATTTTGGGCCTCAGGGAGTTCTTTACACTGCAGAATCCGGTATCGGTCGTGTGAAATGTTTTTCATCTGATGGAACATTTCTGGGACTGACCGGTTATGTAGATACTACCGAGTACCACAAGGGAAGCCGACTGGCTTCGATGTCCTGTTACATTCCAATCGAAGTTTCTCAAGATGGCAAGCGGATTTACGTAATGGATATCCGTGCCAATATCATTCGCGTGCTGGTTCAAAAATAATGCTCAGTAAAAAACTCTCCTTCTTTAACATTCCCGGAATCGTCCTGGCAGGATTCTGTTTGATTCTGTTGGGGCATACCTGTAACGCGGAATCCCGTGAACTCCGAATTCTGGTGATGGATCCTCTTGCTGCACCACTTTCGTGTGATTGCGTTGATGGACACGGACAGAGAAAATACGACCTCTGGGCCGATCAACTGAAACTATTGTTGAACCGGGATATCTCGCTGACTTTCAATGAAAATGTCGGCCTGGCTAAAAAACAGGCGGGGCACGATTTCGATCTCATCATCGGAAAATCGAATCTTGTGCAGTTCGATCTTGCTCATATGAAATTGAATTATGCGCCGCTTGCAAAATTGACGGATAAGCGAGGCGCCACAACGCTGCGCGGCCTGGTTGTTGTTAAAACAGAATCATCATTCCGTACCGTTGCCGATCTGGCAGAACATACTGTTGCACTCGGGCCGATAGAAGATTCGGAAA
>WFOZ01000963.1 GCA_015487825.1 Planctomycetaceae bacterium | reverse complement strand
GATGTCCAATTTTTCATTCCATTACCGGTCTCGTCGTAAATTCCGCCGGGTGGGAAAGAAGAGTACATGTCATGATAATAACTCAGTGCAAGACCAATATATTTCAAAGTATTCTTTGATAAGCCACCCGCATAGGCAACGGGTCTTTCCCGATACTTTGGTTCTTTCGAAGTAGAGAGCCAAAGTGTTTGATGGACTGCCCCGACCATTGAAATCCCAGCAATGAAAAGCAAAAAAAGGACCGAAACTAAACTGATCGTACTGCGAATTGTCCAACAAGGAAGTGATGTTTTATCAGGATTGTTTTTACTCCAATATCTGACCACACGTTTCCCCAGCCAATGGACTCCTACACCGAAAAGAATGGTCGCGATAACTGCCAGTAGAACCGTTGGCCAATCCGGCTTGATCCGTGGAACCGTGTTGGAAATGAAAATTATCCATCCCCACAAAAGTGTTCGCGGAATAGAAAAAAAAGAGAGGAATAAAACAACAAAGGCCGCTGTATACAAAGAGATAACAAATTTCGCCCGGGATAAGTCACTCATCCTTGTCACCTCCCAGCTTTTGAATAATCTCTGCAGTGGTGAGAGAAACGATTTCGCCATTCGTCAGCAATACCAGGCGTTCTTTGTTTTCCAGTTCCGGTTCATATACGAGGATATCATCATCGGCGTTTGCAGATAGTCCTTGCTGATAAAGATATCGCATCCCGGCGGCTTGCGGGATGATCCACAAGTTATTCGCAACGGCTGCGTAATCTTCCGGTGGCGGGAATTTCCCCTGATGCGTCGCTGCGTGATGCCATAACACTGTTCGCAGTTTTTCCAGATGGCGTTTTCGCAGCAATTGGATTTTATTCAGCTCTCCGCTTTTTTGCTCTGTTGTGAGAGAGTACGTATATCCATTTTGTTGCCACGCGCCAGGCGTCATCAACTCTCTTGCTCCTGAGATCATTGTCAGTACAATGACAAAAAGCAGCCCCCACAAAGTGGTGATCGCTAAGGCGCTCCCAAAATGAAGTCGAGGCAACTGCGGAAAATCCTTACGCGAATAATTCCACAACAAAGCAACCAGCCCGGCACAAAGGAACAGCCCCACAATAAAAAAAGAGAGGGCCTGCAAACGGTAGGAGAAAGAACCGGATAACCTTTGATAAGTTTCGCTTTCAAAGGGTAACACCATCGGCATGCCTGCCAATGTGTCAAAGGAAACAGTCATCAGGTTCATTTCGTTACTCCATCTCGTAAAGCTCCGAAGGTTATTACCTAAGCATGATACAATAATATTTCAATTAATCATCCGGAATTAAGCGTTTTCCAAAACTCACGGCTGCATCTTCAATAAATCCGATGCTCTCATAAAACGCGATCGCGGTCAGGTTATCTTTGCGAATCTGAAGGTTAATTTTTGGGCAGCCAAATTCGTGAAGCAGCTTTTCCGCATGATCCATCATCTCACGACCATACCCATTACCCTGAAAATCGGGATCCACAGCCAGGTAGTTAATCCAGCCACGGTGTCCATCATAACCAACCATAGCAGTAGCGATGATGTTGTCATTTAACAGACCAACAAGAAACCATTCAGATTGAACGCATTGTTTTCGCTCAATATCTTTTCGCGGATCATTCCAGGAACGGGTCAACCCGGTCCGTTCCCACAAACGAATAACAGTGGATTCATCTGTCGGCTGATAAGGACGAATAAGCATTGAATTGAATCTGATTTTGCTGTTGTTTGTTGATCGAGTGATCCCTATTTATCAACATTCGCAAACTGATTCAAATAGGGAATATCCTGTGATGTTTCTTTGATTGCTGTTTCGTTTTCTAACAGCAGGTTCATGAAATCCCACTGTCCGGAAAGGAGTGCATTCCGGGCGGAATCGAGAATGGTGATGTTACATTCGAAATCGCCGCTGGTTACTTTTTTTGATTCGACATCAACGGTAATTTCTCGTTTCGGATCTTCTTCAATCAGTTCAGTCAGTTTTTCCAGATCGTCCCTGCTGGCACAGACGGCTGGAGTACCGAGCGCGGTGCAATTGCCGAAGAAAATTTCTGCGAACGATTCTGCAATGATCGCCTTAATGCCCCAGCGGATCAACGATTGCGGTGCATGCTCGCGGGAAGAACCGCAACCAAAGTTACGCCCTGCAACCAACACAGAACCGCTTTGATACTTCTCGTTGTTAAATGGATGAGCTGGATCCTGCTGGCGGTCATCTTCAAAAGCATATTCACCAAGTCCATCGAAAGTAACGCACCGTAAAAAACGAGCCGGGATAATGCGGTCGGTATCGATATCATCCAACAACAACGCAACACCACTGCCTGTTACCTGTTTAATTTCGTTCATGTTTAAATCTTTATTTATAACTGTAGGTCAGGCTGTGCCTGACAGAGATTTGCTTTACGGTATTTAAATAAATTCGTCAGGCACGGCCTGACCTACTCGAACTACGCTCAAACTCCAACTGG
>WFOZ01000962.1 GCA_015487825.1 Planctomycetaceae bacterium | reverse complement strand
TCTATGTGCAGCCGGTTTGAGTGATCGAAAATCGTTTTGCATCAAGCAATTACTGTCGAGTCTTACTATTCAGCTTTGGTGTAGGGTCCGCAATAGCGGACCCTACACCAAAGCTGACTTACTGCAAAATCACTCATCACTGAATAGTTACGTCGAGTCTTACTTTTTTGGCCTTCAGCCAGTAAGAAAAAGTATTGAAATTACTGGCACATAGAATTCGGTAGAGTCAGAAATCATCTAAAACGAACGAAAACACGTGGGAAGGAGGACCTTCCCAGCCGTGCGTTACCAAGCAGGAGCTTGGGAACGAGTTGAACCTGACGCCGTCCAGTTAGGGCTTTTTCGTTTGTTGAATTGTTGCAGCCATCTTACGGGCGGTTGTGGAAAGCGGGTATTGGTCAAACTGGCTGGGGCTTACCCATTTGCAATTGTGCAGCCCCGCTCCGACTCGACCGGAGAGATGTTTGGCCCTCAGGCAGATCAGTCTGATTTTATACCGTGTTACCGCATGCTTGATTGTTGCAATTGGGGCTGTAAGATTGATCTGAAATTTGTATCGCTGCCAAACATCGTTTTCAATCCACGAGAAAATTTCATCGTGCAGTTCACGCTGCTCGAACAATGAATTTTCCTTTAAGTCTGTTTGCGACAACATCGCTAATTGTTGCTCAAATAATTCGGCATCAGAAGATTCAATTTCCCAGCGTGGGAAATCCCACAAGCCGGCCCAGCGTTCCGATTCCTGATATTGATGCAGCAGGAATCTCTTCCTTTTTTCAACTGCAACGCATAAATGAGTTACCTCAGTAATTATCGGTTTCTTTTTTGGTCGGGGAATCTTGTGCTGTTTGCCTTTCTGATTCGCGATACAATAATCTGAAACCGGGCAGTGCTGACAGGCTGGATCAACAGGAGTGCATACCTGGCTCCCAAGTTCCATTAGCGCCTGGTTGAAGGAGCCCGGCTGTCGTTTTGGTAAAAGTTCCTCTGCGACTGCCCAGAGGATTTTTTGCCCTGCAGAATTTGTCAGTTCTCCAGCATACCCGGCCACTCGGGCGTAAAGCCGCTGCGTGTTTGCTTCAACAATGGGAGCAGGTCGATTGTACGCAAATGAAAAAATTGCCCCGGCGGTATAACGCCCAATCCCCGGCAGCAATTGCAATTCATCAAGGTTTTGTGGAAATTCACCGTTGTATTGCTGTGAAATAATAGAAGCAGTCTTGAAGATATTTCTCGCGCGGGAATAGTATCCCAGTCCCTCCCATAGCCGAAGCACTTCACTTTCATTTGCATTGGCTAAAGAAGTTACATCCGGGAACCGATTTAAGAATCGCTCGAAATAAGGCATCACGGTTGCAACAGTTGTTTGTTGCAGCATGATTTCGCTGAGCCAGATACGATACGGATCGCAAGTCGCGCGCCAGGGAAGTTCTCGCTTGTGACGCGCATACCACGCCCGCAATTTCTTGCGAAACTCACGAGCATCGGCGGTAGTGCAAAACAGATTCTCCTCCATGATCGGTTTACATTCCTGCGGATTACGCAATCAAATCTCGCAATTGTTTGATGTAACCCGGAATCGCTTCTTTCGGATTTTCAGAGGCTTCGTATTCCAAAACAACGTAGCCACGATAGTTTGCTTTTTTCAGAATCTGCACCACTCGCTTCAAATCAGCCGGTACTTTTTTGCCACCTTGTTTCATCTCCACTTTAATTTGTGCATTGATTGCCAGCGGGGCAATCTGCTCCAAATCCCGGTAAGGATCGTCGGTGTAGAAGTTGCCGGAATCAAAATTGATTCCGAAATTGGTCATCGGCTTCACTTTATCGACAATTTGCAATAACTGTTTAGGAGTTGAGGTTATACCTCCATGATTTTCCAGTGCCAGGCAGACTCCTTTGGTAGCGGCATATTCGAGGGACTCATTAATTCCCGCCGAACAAAGCTCGATCGCCTCTTCAAAACTTTGCCCTTTTTTCTGCCTGCCTGCAAAAATACGAATGACCGGTGCACCCATTTCTGCAGAGTAATCGATCCATTGACGAGTCGATTTCAATTGGTTCTGCCGCTCTTCTCCTTCAGGATGGCAAAAATCATTCCCGATAGCCGTCCCGGAAATATCGAGTCCAAGTAGAAAGGTCTTTATTTTCAATGCTGCAAGATATTCCGGCGTCACTTTTTTCGGGAAGTAGTAACTGGTCAACTCACAGCCATCGAGATTCATTTCCGCACAGAAGTCAACAAAATCAAGCAACGTCATCGTCGGATTCGATTTCCGCGGCTTGGCCCAATTGAAGGGAAGCATTCTGTGAAACGAATACGCAGCCAGTGACAGCTTCATATGTGAAGAACTGTTGCGGGAAGTACGTTCTGCCGCCAAAGTTTGTTGCCCACCTGCCACTCCCAATCCGGCCAGCGATGCCACTCCTGCAAACTTCATCCAATCTCGACGTTGCATAGTGCTACTTTCTATTAGTAAGTGTTTTACAGACAACCAGATTCACTGGAGTTTCGGACATGTATCGCAAGAGAAAGATCAGGACACCTTCCGCAGATATGGCTGGTTCGGCCTGGTACCCGTTACCAGATGAATCCTCCGGCAGGCGAATGAATAAAACGACTCTCAACAAACCGCAGTGTAACAGGATAATTTCAATTTCTCAAACAGAGCAGGGCATCTCTGAGGCCGCCAAACAAACCAGCCATGCCGAGTGAATGGTATTCAATTGCCAACAATTTTCAGATTTCACTCGCTGGTTATAAAGTGCCCGAAAGCATAGAATGTTTTGCCAATGGGGCCGGACCATTACTTGCACAGTCAGAATATAATGCAATTGAGTGCCTTTTCGGGAGTTGAATTTTCATGGTCCGTACTTTGTTGTCGCACTATTTCGTTGTATCATTCCAATAAACAAGACTTGAAGATACATTAGTTAAGGGTTTTATCATTTCTAATCACAATATTTCTGGCGATGCTGCCTATCAGGGGTGCCTGCTGCCCAGGCATCCTGAAACTTATGATATTTCCGAGGTCGTTTTGAACGGCCCCGAAGGAGATTTGATTGATATCCGGTATGACTGGAACAAGGTGGAAATTCCATCGAGCTTGAAGGAGTTCGAAAAACGCTGGGCGACGCGAAACAATCCTCTCGATTACAGCGGCGTGTGGCGGTTTCGGGAATTGCTTCCTTTTGCTCCTGAAGATCAAATTGTCACCATCGGCGAGGGGCAGACGCGATTACAGCAGAACGATGGCGTAGCCAAATATGCGGGCATCAATCCGGGAAATCTTTTTCTGCAATACGAAGGGATGAATCCTTCAGGCAGTTTCAAAGATAACGGCATGACGGCTGCATCGACCCATGCGAAAATGGTCGGGGCCAAAGTAACAGCTTGTGCATCCACAGGAAACACATCTGCATCGCTGGCAATTTATGGGGGAACGACCGGCCTGTTTAACGTGGTCGTGTTTGTCGGTTCCGGAAAAATCGCGTACGGCAAACTTTCGCAGGCACTCGATTACGGTGCAGCGACACTTCAAATTGAAGGAGATTTTGATGACGCATTGATGCAGGTCCGCCGGGTTTGTGATGAAGCCGGGATTTATCTTTGCAACAGCGTGAACCCCTTCCGGCTCGAAGGGCAAAAGTCGATTATGTATCGCGTTCTCGAAGGATTGAACTGGGAAGTTCCTGACTGGATTGTGGTCCCTGGGGGCAACCTGGGAAATTCGAGTGCGTTCGGCAAAGCGTTTATCGAACTGAAAGAACTCGGCCTGATTGACCGAATGCCTCGTCTGGCAATCATCAACGCATCAGGGGCTTCAACGCTTTCTAAATTGTACAACGAACATGGCCTGAGCTGGAATGATGGCGAACCGGATCTGAAACTGGTCGCAGACTACTTTCAGAAAATGGACGAAGAAGATGGAAGAGCCTGCACGATTGCTTCTGCAATTGAAATCAATCGTCCGGTCAATCTGTTGAAATCGCTGCGGACACTCGATGCCTGTGACGGTGTTGTTCGTGATGTTTCTGATGAGTTGATTCTGGATGCCAAAGCACAGGTCGGGCGTTTCGGTTTCGGCTGCGAACCAGCCAGCGGTGCCAGTGTCGCAGGAGCAAAGTTGCTTCGAGAGCAGGGAATTATCGCCCCTTCAGATCGTGTTGCCTGCATTTTGACAGGGCATCAGTTAAAAGACCCCAACGCAACGGTCGCCTACCATTCGGGAAATCATCAAGCACTGGACAGAACCGGTCCGGTCGAACCGCACTTCGGCAATGCCCCGATTTCGGTGGCAAACGATTTTTCTGCAATTATGGATGTGATCAACAATCTACCATCCCTGTAAAGTTCTCGCGGGATTTCTCTTTTTCAATTGCCGGGAGACCACTGAATTGCGTATGAT
>WFOZ01000961.1 GCA_015487825.1 Planctomycetaceae bacterium | reverse complement strand
GGAAAATGATCTTCTCGATACGGTATCCATCCCGCTTGAGTGTTCCCAGAATCTGCGGTTTCAGTGGTGTTTTATGCTCTGGAAATCCGCCCCACGCTTCAAGTAGTTGTTTACGAATAGAGTTCTTTTGTTCCTTCCACTTGGCAAGCGACACCGGCGGTTGATCGTGACTCCGTTTTTGACTTGCTGATTTTTTGATGAAATCCAAAAAAGCATTCCCGGATTCTTCCGCCATTACATTTTGCGAAAGCATGAGCAGGATCAGGAAGCTACAGGCTTTTCGTAAGATGACCATTCTTTGTGGAAAGAGAGGGTTTACGAGCTTAAGCAATTTCGACATCTGAATTTTTCTCCCGATATCTCAACCATCTTCTGGCAGCCGATCACATGGAAGAGAATTCGATTAAGGTGAATGCAACCAATCGCCACCGTTATAGCAGTTTTAAGATGAAGTTTGCCAGTATCTGGAGAGCAAATATCGTTTATCGGAACTGAGAACGTGTTTTACTTTGCTGAATTCAAAACAGCCAGGCGTCTATCCAGCTACCAACGATGAAATGCTCTGCCAGCAGATTGAAATGGACACAAATCAGTAATTTCGTTACTGTCCGCCTCCTGCTAATCCCTGTGAAGGAATGTTTCAATGATAGAAATATCAGGCGAATTTGTTCTCAGTGTTGCATCGATTGCGATCACCACTTATTTCTGGTGCGTTCAGTCTCGTCGTGAACGGCCTCGCTTGAGTATCTATCAGATAGGTGGTTTTAGGGCAGTCTGCCGGCGGCATCAACAAAAAAAAGATGCAAAACGGCTTTGTGTGCAACAGATGGATTCCTGTGGAGTTCTCATTGCGAACAACAGCACTCGACAAAATTCTATCGTTCTTTTTGATTGCTGGTTTTTGTTGCCAAATGGAGAAGAAATTCAGGGCAACTGGGGAACAGTCGGCGATGATCACCCTCCGTGGAATATCGGTCCCGAATCAACAATAGCGATGGGGCTTGCCTGTTTTTTTGATGTCCCTGTTGATTTTGAAGTCCCCGATACTTTTGAGATCGGTATCGACTTCATCTCTGCAAGCGGCAAGCGATATGCACACACATTTTCACACGAAGCCCCAGCATCAATTTCCACTACCGAGGAACGCTCTACAGCTGCGTAACGAAGAGAAAACGCAGGCTTTGACTGATCTCATAAAGATTCTTGCCAGCGGATGAATTCTTTCTTCAATTCTTCCAGGCGTTGCGGCTCACTTTTTGCCAGATTATTTTTCTCGGTACGATCCAGCGACAAATTGTACAACTGCCAGGGCTGGTCCGGCTTGGTTCGCACAATTTTCCAATCTCCTTTTCGCAGTGCCGCCTGCTTGCCGTATATGAAAAACAGGGATTCATGTGGCGATTTCGCTTTGCACAATAGAACGGGTAAAGGGTCTTTGCCATCATACACAACACCACTTGGCAACTTCGCTCCGGATAATTTCTGAGAAGCAATAAGAAGATCGGGGGACCATAACATTTCGCCAATCACAGTTCCTGCTTCAATTTTACCGGGCCAGCGGGCCATTGCCACCACGCGAAGTCCTCCTTCGAAGCAAGTGACACCGCCGGAACGAAGCGGAGCATTCGAACCGACATCCAACCCTTTTCGGTTAAGACGAAAGGCTCCGTTATCAGAAAAGAAAAAGACAAACGTATTCTTTGAAACGCCCGCCGTATCGAGGCTCGCGAGCACTCGTCCAATTTCGAAATCCAAAGCCGTCACAACAGCATAGTAGCGTTTGAGTGGATCGGTCTCATCAGGTGAAAATTCGTAATGTTCAAAAGCAGAATCGGGAGCCTGCCAGCGGTTCGGCTGTCCCGGCTTTTTATTTCTTGCACTGGGAAAATGAGGCGAATTAAAAGGGAGATAACAAAACCAGGGTTGTTTTTTATTGGAACGTCTTTTAATAAAATCGATAGCGGAGTCGGCAAACAGTTCTGGCGAATACTTTCCATTAACATGCAG
>WFOZ01000960.1 GCA_015487825.1 Planctomycetaceae bacterium | reverse complement strand
GCTGAGGCGATCTGCAGAAATCCCTTGAAGGACCATATCTTTTTTCGCAGGACCGGAAGGACGAAACGCGGCGTGTCCAACGCCGAGAAAACCGGGAAGCCCTGGCGAACCGTAAGGCGGATGACCGGTGTTTGGTGCCAATCCCACAAAAGGTGGGACCGACGGGTTGGTCGGCCCGAGAATTTTGGAAACAGTTGCTCCAATGGCTGGGTAACCGCCAGGCGGTTGGTTTTGTGTTGTGCGACCGGTGTAGCAAATAAAGGAATCGTGCGCGCCGTTGGGCGAACCATACATTGAACGCAATGGAATGCACTTATCCATTATTTTTGCCAACCGGGGCATATGTTCGCAAATCTGGATGCCGGATACGTTTGTAGCAATAGGGCGGTATTCGCCGCGGATCTCCGATGGGGCTTCCATCTTCAAATCGTACATATCCTGATGGGCCGGTGCGCCGCACATGTAAATCATGATGATCGATTTGTGCGATTTTTTGAC
This sequence comes from Planctomycetaceae bacterium, assembly GCA_015487825.1. Classification (GTDB taxonomy): domain Bacteria; phylum Planctomycetota; class Planctomycetia; order Planctomycetales; family Planctomycetaceae; genus Rubinisphaera. The sequence continues at coordinate 19,230 of WFOZ01000960.1, read as the reverse complement.
TCCAGCCAGTTTCTCTGCCTGAAGAAGCCCCGGGAGTGCCAAGCCGCCCATGCCCAAGGCGCCAATACTCAGAACTTCTCTGCGGGAGATGCCATCACACAGTTTTTTGCTACGACCGAAAATACTTAACACAGGTGAGAACCTCAACTTGTGGAGGGAGATTTAACAGGCTGGAATGTGAAAAATAGCACACATATCGATAATATTCAATGTGAATCGCTTCTATTGAAACAAATTATTGGGCGATTCCTCTCGGAATAACGATCAAATTTCTTGAATCGATCTTGACCTGAATTGGAAATTAGTAGAAATTCCCCGCCTCTTCACAAAATACAGACCATACCTGACATCAATCCGTATGTAGCAGCAAGGATGTAATTCAACGGATTGCTTCAAACAGAAATTCCACCTGTCATCATTTCAGACAAAACCCCCACGGGGAGGATTACCGTGAAACGTTTCATTTTCTCAGCCTTCGCTTTATTGTTTGTCTTTCCTGTGACTGCTCAGTCATCCGAATGGCTGACTTTACCGGGAAAGACAAAACAGACTCAGCAGTCTGAGCAGCTCAAGCAGCAACCATATTTCCAATTGCATTCTGAATTTGATGCAGTCATTCGTGGACAAAGTCCGCAGACATTTCAGGGAGGCGGACAGCCTGGTTTTTATGATCCGAATGCAGCCGGCTTACCACCCTCTGCTCCGGTTTACGGTGGTGGCATGGGGGGAGATCCGTATGGTGGACCTGCCCCGTTGGGATACGACCCGTTCACTTCTTCGCCTTATGCGGCTGAGCAGTTAGGCAATCCGTACGGTCACGGCGTTGTCGGTCCGCAGCCTGTCCGCTTTGGTTGGACGACTCACTGGGATTTCGGCTTTATTTCCGATGCGAGTATGGGAACGGGAGGTTCAGTTTCCATGTTTGAAGTCGACTGGAAAATGGATTACGTCACACAAGGTTTTCAGGGATGGACCTGGAAACTGTCACCGGAATTCAATTTCACTAATTTCAATTTTCAGCGTCCTTCTTTTGCAGGACTGGCTGATAACTACTACAGATTTGCGTATCGGTTTGAAACGACATCTCCACAGCAGGGCCCCTTCAGTTGGCGTGTCGGATTTACCCCTGCGATTGCGACCGACCTGCAATCAAACCTGAATTCAGGTGGCTGGAACTTTGATGGTGACCTGACTTTATTTTATCGGGTTGATCCACGATTTTTGTGGGTCATTGGGGCAACGTACTGGGATCGGGCTGATGATTTTGTTTTGCCGAATGCCGGTCTGGTTTGGACTCCAAATGAATTCTGGGAAATTCGTGCCGTCTTCCCCAAGCCTCGCGCAGATGTTTTTATCGGTACTCCCTGGGGAGTCCCCATGTGGCTTTATGCCGGTGCAGAATACGACGTGCAATCCTGGCAGTCGGGCGAACTGCCTGCCAGCGGGCAACTTCAACTGGAAGAATGGCGAGCGTTTGCAGGGGCTCGCTGGGAAAGCGGATATTGGGAATCTTATCTTGACTTCGGCTATGCGTTCGAACGAAAACTTAATGTCGATTATGGACCGACCTCTGACCTCGCCCCTCGTGATGCCTTTATGATGCGATTAGGATTCCAGTATTAAGAGAATACGCAAGAGCTGTCGTGCGAGCGAAGCCAATTGCAGCGTGACTCCAACAGTTTCGTTTTCGCGTGCCACGGTACTGTGAGCCATGATGCGATGAAGTTTGTACGTTACTGCAAACCTGATTGTATCTGGAGGCAAATTGTCGCCATTCGTTTCGTCAATTGCTCACAACACTTCCGACGGCTTCCAAAAACAGCCGTACTGGAAATCTTTTGAAAAAATTGTGCATCATTCGCAAAATTATAATGTTGGTAGCACAGATGCCTCACGATGCACCCTACAAACAACCTTGATTTTTGCAATACCCAAACATTGCTGAATACTTACAAAAATTAACATCTCTACTTTGCCAGATTTATCAAGAAAAATATTGCCTCATGTCGAATTCATCACCAGTTGCTGTGATTCTTGCTGCCGGGAAAAGTACCCGGATGAAATCGGAAACACCCAAGGTTTTGCATCGTGTTTGTGATCAGGCAATGGTAGAACACGTTATTAACGCGGCCCGGGAAGCGGGAGTTACCAAATGCGTGTTGATTATCGGCCACAAAGCAGAGCAGGTTCGTGCGGCACTGCAGCACGTTGAAGATGTTGAATTTGCCTTGCAGAGCGATCAAAAGGGAACCGGTCACGCTGTGATGATGGCTGCAGATGCACTGAAAGACCATACCGGGCCGATACTTGTTCTTGCCGGCGACACGCCGCTATTGAAAGCAGATTCTCTAAGAAATTTGCTGGAAGATCAGAAAGAAAATAACGCAGCCTGTGTTGTTGGAACCGCCGTTACCGAAAACAATGCCGGCCTGGGGCGCATCGTACGGGATTCAGATGGAAAATTCCTGAAAATCGTGGAACATAAAGACGCCAGCGAAGAAGAACTTGCCATTCAGGAAATAAATACAGGCTGTTTTGCTTTTAATGGTCTGGACCTGTTTGCAGCGTTACAGGAACTTCGCCCGGAAAATGTGCAGGCGGAATATTATCTGACCGACTGTGCAGAAATATTGCTTGGTCAGGGAAAAACAGTCCTGGCAGCTGAACGGCTTGATATTCAGGAAGCGATGGGTGTGAATACGCAGGATCAATTGGCAGAAGTGGAACAGGTGATGAAACAGCGGCTCCTGGCAAATTCATAAAACGACTGCTTTGAAACCGGAAATTTCATCTTTGCACCAATTCCGATTCCTGATACAGTTCTGCACTCTTTCAGGCCGTTAGAGAAATAGCGATTACCTTTAAGATTTCAACTGAATATTAACTTACCTCAACGACAAGGATGTCGTCCTATGAGTTTCTCTCGATTGTCAATCTATTATATGTTTGTTGCGGTAGTGGCCTTTACTGTTGCAGGTACTGTTCAAGCTCAGCAGCAACAGCAACCTGGAAATGCCCAACAGCGCATTCAGCGCCCTGCCAACAATAATATGCCCACTGCCCTGTCTCCCGAACTGGAGAATATTCTCGAAAACTGGGAGAAGGCGGGTGAGTTCACAAAAAAAATGGAAGGGAAACATTATCGATATATGTTTGATAATGTTTACAAAGTGCAGAAAATTGCCCAGGGCGAATTCTACTACGAAACTCCCGATAAAGGGCGCATCGATCTGGATGTTCCCAAGGGATTGAAAGAAGGGCAGGAAGTGGAACGTAATGGATTGAAATATACGATTAAAAAAGATAGCCCGGAACGGTGGATATGTGATGGGACACAGGTTTTTATGATTGATGAAGAACGAAAAGAATTTCATCGATTGACAATTCCCGCAGAAAAAAGAGGGCAGAACATTGTTGATGGTCCCCTGCCGTTTTTGTTTGGACTCTCGAAGGAAAAAATGGTGATGAGATATAACATCACCCTGTTCACACCGGATCTGGGAGGCCAACATGACCAACGGGCAGGAATTATCCATTTGAAGGTGAAGCCCCGTTTGGGTCAGGATGCCGCCAACTGGCACGAGGCGGAAGTGATGCTCAATTCCAAAGATTACCTTCCGAAAGCAATTCGCCTGAAACACCCGGGCGGCAATTCCGAAACTGTTTACGTTTTTTATGATGTCAAACGCAATGCAAATAAACGTCTCGTCGGCTACATCTGGGGAAGTAACCCTTTCGCTCCTTCGCTGCGTGGATACAAGGAAATGGTGACTACTGCGAAAACGAATGGCAGTAAACAGCTCAGAAAAAAATAGTGTTTTGTACAGGATTGCATAAAATTTGCTTCATGCGAACAAGAGTTTATCTTCAGCCTCTGGTAAATGCCGTGTGGTGTTGGCACAATGGAGCGAAACAGGGGCAGTCTTCTCTTTCCCGGAAGACCTGAGCAGCCTATAATTGTTTGGTTGTAAACTTTCTCCTGTTTGGTTTTTCCAGATCAATTGGAACGAGGCAAAACAGATGACTGTATCGGGCAATGTTCTCCACAAAAAGAAGCGGTATCACCGTAATGCTTACGAATTTCTGTTCGAGGCATTGCGTTTTACGCAGGAAACATTAAACCGAGGCATGGTGCTCGAAGGAGTTGATGAGGACTCGGCTCATATTTCCGGTAAAGAGTTGCTGGACGGTATTCGTCAACTCGCACTCGATAAATACGGTTTGCTGGCACAGTCGGTCTTTAGATATTGGGGCGTCGAAAATACAGAAGACTTCGGACGCATCGTTTTCGACCTGGTTGAACGGGGTGAGATGAGAAAAACCGAAAGAGACCAGTTGAGCGATTTCGTAGAGCTTTATGACTTCCACAAAACATTTAATGAAGATTACGAAATCGATATCAGTGAAGCTTTCAAAGTTCGCTGAGTTCATTCAGCTTACCGGTGTAGCTGTCGCAAGTGGCATGACCGCCTGCGTTTGGGGAGAATCAGCGTGAAAACCGATACCGTTTCTCCTACAAAAGCGGTTAAATCCGCTTCGCGTTTTCGCCTGCTGCCAGCGGTCGTTGTGACGTTTATCTGGCTGTCCACGCTGGCGCTTCTTTCATTGTGGACTGCTAATCCCGTCACGGTGAACCGGACTCAAATAATGCAATCGCAGTATATTCTCACCGGACGTATTGTTGATCCCGTCAAAGGAACTGTCGAGGTTCTGGATTTCAAACAGACCACGGGAAAGCAGGCCGATAATCTCCTGCTTCATCAAACGGTCACTTTGCAACCTGTGAGAGAAAACTGGCAGGCGGATTCAGAACGAATTTTTCCGGTTTACAGAGACAAGTCAGGCAAATGGATCATCACTCCGGCTCCACTTCCAAAGTTCCGTTATGTTGATTACCCGGCAACAGATTCAATTCGCAAAGAAATAGATAAAATTCTTGCTGACAGGCCCCACAAGACTGATTCGTGATGAAAGCCGTGACCAACGTTACATTTTATCGGCACTTATACTTATCGTTTGCTCAATGCCTGCTTGCATGTTTGAAAGCATTTGCTGAACCACGTGCATCTGCCTGTCATACTCGCTATGCTGACGATATTGTTGTTCTATTGTAACTATTCAGCGTTGGCGTAGGGCCCGCTACCCGCGGACCACGATGGGAAGTGGAGTCTCCTATTTCTGCGGTGGTCCGCGGGTAGCGGACCCTACAAACAACCTTAATTTCTGCAATAACCAAACGTTGCTGAATAGTTACGTTCTATTGTCGGATAAGAGCCATCTTTTAACCTGTAAAGAGTCCAATGTTTGTAGATGAAATTGTGTTACACTGCCGGGGAGGCGATGGAGGCCGGGGCTGTATGAGCTTCCGCCGTGAGGCTCATATTCCGCGCGGTGGTCCCGATGGAGGTGACGGAGGTGATGGCGGCAGTGTCGTTGTTGTTACTTCTAATGATATCAACAGCCTTGGGCATCTGGCTGGACATAAGCACTGGAATGCCGAACGGGGTGGTCATGGAGAAGGAGCGCTTTGTCGAGGACGCAATGGGGAAGACGTCATTATTTATGTCCCGCCAGGTACAATTGTCCGAGATGCAGAAAAAGGTCATGTTCTTCGCGATCTCAAAGAAGTAGATGAGTCTCTTGTTGTTGCAGCTGGTGGACATGGCGGACGGGGAAATAAACGATTTGCTACTTCCACAAACCGGGCACCAAGACATTTTGAAGAAGGGGAACCGGGAGTTGTCCGAACGATTAAACTCGAACTAAAACTTATTGCCGATGTCGGCCTGGTGGGGAAACCGAATGCAGGGAAATCGACTTTGCTCAGTCGGCTTTCCAAAGCGACACCGGAAATTGCAGATTATCCCTTTACGACAAAGCACCCTAATCTGGGAGTTGTTGAAATTGGCTGGGATCGGGATTTTGTCCTGGCTGATATTCCCGGTCTGATCGAAGGAGCACATCAGGGAATTGGTCTGGGGCACGAATTTCTCAAGCATGTTGAGCGGACTCGGATTCTGGTTCATCTGGTCGAACCGATGCCGATGGATCAAACTGATCCAATCGAAAATTATCTGCAAATTCGCGAAGAAATGAGGCTTTATGAAATGAGCCTCGATTCTCGCCCAGAAATTATCGCCGTCACTAAGTGCGAACTGCCGGATGCAAAACCGGTTGCAGAACTTCTCGAAGAAACAACCGGCAAACCTGTTCTGCTGATTTCCGCAGTAACCGGAAAAGGACTGGAAGAATTGACTGCCAAAATCCTCGCTCGGCTCGACGGGCTTGATGAAGATGAGTAACGCAACCAGGCACGTCACCCTTCGATTCGCTCAAAGGGGGGCATGATGTTTTTTGATACGTTTCAGTTACTTCAGACAGTCGATTTCGAATGCAATTAAGTCATCGTAATTTTCCCGTTTTCTAACCAACTGCACATTGTTTCCACGGATAAGAACTTCGGCTCCACGTGGACGGGAATTGTAGTTGCTGCTCATCACAGAGCCGTAGGCACCGGTACTGAATGTGCAGAGCAGATCTCCACGTTTCAATTCTGGTAGGGCGCGATCTTTGGCGAAATAATCACACGATTCACACACCGGGCCGACAACATCACTTATTTCGCAATCCGGAATATCTTTTGCTTCTGGATCGTGAGGGACGGGTAATTTTGTGGAGACCGGCCAAAGTTTATGAAAGGCATCGTACATGGCAGGGCGGACCAGGTCGTTCATCGCTCCATCTTGAATGATAAATAATTTTCCACCTTCCCGTTTTGTGAAGATGACTTCGGAAATAAGCACGCCTGCATTCCCGATAATCGAACGTCCCGGCTCTAAAGCCAGTCTGCATTTTGCCTGTTTGATATAAGGGACAATTACTTTAGCGTATTCTGAATAAGCAGGAGCTTCTTTATTTCGGTAGCTTAGACCAAATCCGCCTCCCAGGTTAATCCAACTGATATCGTGCCCCTTTTCTCGAAGCTCTGCAATCACATCGACTGCTTTTTGAGCCGCTTTTTCATAAGGATCGGTTGTTAAAATCGGAGAGCCAAGGTGCATATGGATGCCACGCAGTTGTAGATGAGGGTCGGCAAGCACTTTTGCGGCTAACGCATTGTGCCTTTCGATATCCATGCCAAATTTGTTTCCCTTTTTTCCGGTTGTTGTTTTATGATGAGTCTTGGCATCGATGTCCGGATTCAATCGCAACGCTACCGGTGCAATCGTTTTCATCTGTTCAGCGACATTGGAAATCGCATCAAGTTCAGCTTCGCTTTCCACATTGAACATCAAAATGTTTTGAGAAAGAGCATCTTGTATTTCCGGATCGGTTTTCCCAACTCCTGCAAAGACAACACGAGTTGTATCTGCTCCAGCCTTCTTGACACGGAACAGTTCCCCACCGGAAACAACGTCGAAACTGCAACCGGCTGCATTCAGCGATTTAAGAATGCTTAAGTTTGAATTCGCTTTGACGGAGTAGCAAATAACCGGATCGCATTCTGAAAACGCTGCAGCAAGCTCACGGTATTCGTGTAGGAATTTATTCTCAGAATAGATCCAAAGCGGAGTGCCGTACTCTTTTGCAAGTTCGGCAACTGCAACATCTTCGCAGTATAGTTCCTGGTTTTTGTAGTGAAATGCGTTCATAAATACTTGATTCAGCCTGATAAAAAAGAGCGTAAAACGGGCGTGGACACCCATTCTGAAAATGCTTGAAGAGACGCTACAAAGCTACTTCAGTGGTGAGAAATCGGTGGGAATGAGGAACTCGTGCCTGACTCCTCCTTTGGTGGTCAGCGAACCTCCGCCAGCGATTTCCGACTGTTTTCGAGCGTTTTGCCAAGCGGGATCTTTAGAAAAGTCGCCAAATGATTTCTTTCGTGCTTCTTTATTTTTGTGCGAAATCAGATAAATCAATGTGTTGTCGGCTTTTTTCTGGTCGGGCATAAGATCGAAATAGGCAATATTTTTGATGCCATGCTTCTCAAAAAGTTTAAACGTATGATCGCGAAAACGACTATGCAGATGTTTGAGATTTCCAGGTGTTGCGGTATAGGTTCGCAGTTCAAACAGTCGACCGGGAGTGAGTCTCTTGCCGGGGAATTCCGGAGAGTAATCGGTAAGAGTCAGGAAAGTGGAATCAATTTTGTGAATTAACTTACCGTTTTCGATAGATGCCTTGTAAGCTGCTTTCCATTTGGGATCATTCAGAAACCCTTTCCAACTGGCTGCACGGGCATCACGGGATGGGTATTTCATGAAGTAAACGAGTCGCTTGTTATCTTCTCCTTCCGGGACGAAGTAGGCGACATTTGTCATACCGTGTTTTGTGAACAATTCGCAGGTGTGATCGCGAAACCGGGCGAGTAGATCGTCCAGTTTGCCATCATTGGTATGATAGATACGCATTTCGTAAACCGGGCCGTCCGCTTTCTGTTCTGCATGAACAGAGCCTGCAAATGCGAGTAAAGCAGTTAGTCCACACAGTAATGCAGCGTTTCTGAATTGAAACATAATCCGATCTCCCCTGGGGTCAACTTCTGAATTGCTTTTCATTTTGGAGGATTGACTGCTCCAAAATAGCAGGAATATTTTCCAAACAAGCCTCGCTCCAGTAATACCAGGTAGCTGGGAACAAGAATTGGACGTACCACAAAAGTATCTAACAATACACCAAAAGCCAATGCAAAGCCAAGTTGCTGCATTCCGACAAGCGATCCGGCCATCAGCGAGCAGAACGTTCCAGCCATAATTAAGCCACAACTTGAAATAATACTGCCGGTTTTTGTCAGTGCCAGCAAAGTTCCTTTAATTGGTGTGCGTCCCTGACGTTCTTCATCGATGCGGGTAATGAGGAAGATGTTATAGTCCTCTCCAATTGCCACAAGTATGGTCAGCAGGAACATTCGCACTTTCCAGTCCAGTCCGGCAAACCCCGTCGGGTCCATTGCCCAGAAAAGAGCAAAAGTTACGCCCAGCGTCACCAGATAACTGAAGAAGACAGTCACGATAAGATAAACACAAATCGCCGGTTTTTTCAAAAGAAGTACAAGTACCAGATAAACACCAATCAGTACCAGGACTGCGACCTTGAGTTGGTCGGAGTCGGTGGTTTTTTTCATATCACGAATACTGGCCGTTGGGCCCAGGGCATACACGTCTGTGTTCCCACTTAATAATTCCGCAAGAAGAACATCAAGTTCTTCCAAAACCCGATTAAGCTGTGTAATGCTTCCCTGAGTGAATGGATCCTGATTGAAGATGACATCCATTCTGGAAACATGCTCGGCTAATGGCTGTTTTTTGCCTACATATTGATCCATGGTGCGCCGTCTCATTCCGAGCCGTTTAATTCGACTGACACCTTCTTCCAGAGATTTTTGTTTTTCAAGACTTTTCGGTGTCATCCCCAACGGATAGGCAGAACTGAAAATATCTTCAATTCCCAGCTCCTTTCGCTGCTTATAAAGCGAATCGCTGATTTTTTTCATCAGTTGAACCTGCTTTTCCAGCAGGAAGTTCTGGTCTTTATTGACCAGTAAAATTGTTGATGGGCCCAGGGTACCGGCAGGAAAATGTTCCTGTACCGCACGGCTGCCTACCACAGAGCGGGAATCATCAGGAAGCTCTGTCAGCAATCCGTAACTCAAAAAATTGAAGCAGACAACGGAAATAATTGCAAAAGGCATCATGACGCCGATAAAACCAAACAGCAATTTTCCAGGCATTGCCGAAATGATTAAGGCAAGTTTTTTCCAGAGTCTCTCCAAAGGGTTACTCTCCAGAATTCGAATCACCAGAGTTGATCGGGAAACCCAGCCGGGTGTTTCGCCGGGACGCTCCTGAGCGATTTTCGGCCAGAAGGCCCATTTTCCCATCAACCTTAATAATGTTGGCGTTAGTGTCAGTGTTGCAATCAGTGCGATAAAAATTCCGAGTGAAATACCCATTCCAGCCTGCTGGAATTTCTTATAATCGGTGAAAATCATCATGCCAATACCGACGATGGAAGTTCCCGCACTTGCCATCAGCGGAGCAACCGTTTTGGCGACCGCATTAGAAATCGCTTCATCGTAATGCAGCCCGACTTCCAGTTCTTCGCGATACCGGGCGATAAGAAACAGGCAGTAATCGACTCCCGCACCATAGGTAACGACGGTAACATAGATATCCATCGCCTCGAACACACCCATAATATTATTGGCGGCAAGTAAACTGAGAATGCTGATTACTACTTCCAGTACAATCATCACCGTGATTAACGGGATAAGAGCCATGATTGGTGCCCGGTAAATCAGTATAAGCATCACCACAATTAGAATAACCGTCACCGATTCAGTCGCATCTGCGCTGTGCTTGGCAGCGACGTTCATATCTCGTCCGACAGTCGCAGTTCCGCTGATAGTTAATTCAAGGCCGGGTGGAATCACTTTTCGGAATGTGGGATTTTCGAAAATCAATTTTTCGATGGCGGCAATGATCGAACCATTGCGAGCATCAAGAAAATCGTTTGGCAACTCGACCAGAATCATCGAGGCTTGACCATCTTCGCTTTGAAGGAGCGGACCGAGTATCGGATCGGTGTAAGTTGTGACTGCCTTGGCTGCTTTATCGAGATAATCCTCCTGCGATAAGGGAGTATCTTCTCCGGCAGAATTTTCCGCCTGCTCCTGAGCATTATGATTGGCAATGATTTTTTCGAGTTCGGGACGCAGGTCGTTTTCGATAAAATCCAGATCGTTTTTACGATCAATCTGTTTATCTTTAAATTCTTCCGGAGTTGTCAAACCTTCCGGGCGAGAAGTTCGGCGAACATTCACGACTACCAGCGAACGAAGTAAATCTTTTTCAAACGCCTGACGGAAAATCTTCTCGGCTTTCAGCGAGTCTGCTTCAGGGGGAAGAAAGTCAAATTCGCCCGGCGAGATGACATCGCTGAAATCGGGAGCGATATAAGAAATACAGACCAGGCCGACTATCCAGACAGCGAGAAGTGGAATCCACCATCGAACGATGAATGCACTTCCTGACTTTATCACGAATCAAACTCCAATCTCGCCAATCGTAGCTTATGAGCTCGATATTAAGTTAAAAAGGGCCCGCTATGCCGGACCGTCTATCACCCTTTGGGGGAAATAGGGATTTCAATGTAACAGGGCCATTTATACAACTGTGGCCCGCAATCGTAGTACAGACTTTTCGCAGGCTTATAACTGTCGCACGGCAAGGCCTGCACTGTGGATAGACTATAGAGTTTCGGAATCTGGGCAGGGCTGGTCAAGTCTTGAGTAGGGGCGAATCGAATATGATCCTGTAATTCCCTGTTTGATGTCTTGAATTTCATCAACTGGAACAGGTGCACTGATCACCGGTGCAGAGGTGATTGCCGGTTATTTTGTCGAAGAGCTTCATTTTTTCAGAAGACTGCGTTCTAAAACACCCTTTGCCTGATCAAAATAAGATTCCCATTTGATCTCAGGGGCTCCATTTTTCAGGCAATCCCGGACTTTTTGGAGTGTGTTAAGAGCCATATGTGGACAACGGTTGCATGCACATGTTTCGCCTGTTGATTCCATCACTCCCGGTACTGGGATGAATGTGTGCTGAGGGGCTATTTTCTGCAGAGGGTAAATCATTGCAGATTCTGTCGCGACCAGAAATGTTGTCGGCTCCTGTACCGATTTCACATACTGCCTCATTTTTTCGGTTCCGCCGATATAGTCGGAAACCTCCAGTATATTTTGAGGACACTCCGGATGAGCAATTACAATCGAACCTGCGTTATTCTTTTTCGCACGCAATAGATCTTGCAGGCTGAAAATTTCGTGTACCATGCAGGCTCCTGGCCACAATATCATTTCCCGCCCGCTCACTTCCATCAGGTAGCGCCCGAGATGTTGATCGGGGACAAACAGAATCTCCTGATCAGCAGGAATGCGGTCTATAATTTCCTGAGCATTGCCGCTGGTGACAATCCAGTCACACAAACTTTTCACCGCAGCTGAGGTGTTGATATATGCAACGGTAACAATATTTCGCCCCTGCGATCGCAACTCTTCCTGTCTGGCTTTTAAGTCAGGAGCCTGGCAGCTTTCTGCCAGGGAACAACCAGCCAGAAGGTCGGGAACAAGGACCGTTTTATCAGGACTGAGAATTTTTGCGGATTCTCCCATGAAATGCACACCACAAAAAACAATCGTCGAATCATCGATCGCAGTCGCATCCCGAGCCAGCTTCAAACTGTCTCCTGTGTAATCTGCAATATCCTGAATATCTCCATCGACATAAAAATGCGCCAGGATTTTTGCACCTTTCTCCACTTTGAGTGCATCAATTTCCTCAATCAGATCCAGTGGATCTTCATAAATTTCAGAATCCTGCTGAGCGAATGGAGTTCCCATCGCAATCCTCTCCTAATTTATACGGCACTCAGATAATAAGATGAAAAACGAATGTTTGCAGACAAAGATATCATCCATCTGAAATAGTACTTTTCAAGATACGTTGCAACAGAACGGGATCTGTTTCAGACGCTTTCGAGATTTCCCGGAAAAATCCCTTTGCCGGCAATTTCACCATCACGCATGTAGATTTGATTTTTTGAGCGAGCAGCAATTTCAGGTTCGTGGGTCACCATGATAATCGTGCGGCCCTCTTCATTGAGTTCGGTTAGCAAGTTCATGATCTCTTCACTGGTTGACGAGTCCAGATTACCGGTCGGTTCGTCAGCCATAATAATTTGTGGATCGTTGATTAAGGATCTTGCGATGGCAACTCGCTGCTGCTGACCTCCGGAAAGCTGAAACGGTTTATGATCAAGCCTGTCATCCAGGCCGACTCGACCAGCGATATCAATGGCCCGGTTTTCGTCTTTGCTGGTAATTCCGCTGCTGCCACGCCGGTATTGGAAAGTCAGCATGATGTTATCAAGTACCGAATATTGCGGGATCAGATGGAATGATTGAAAAATAAAGCCGATTAGCTCGTTGCGGATCAGCGAAAGATCGTCATCGTCCAGGACTGATACATCTCTTCCGGCCAGAAGATATTGCCCTGAGGTGGGACGATCAAGTGCGCCCATCAGGTTCAGCATCGTACTTTTTCCACTACCGGAAGAGCCCATGATCGCCAGAAAGTCACCCTCAGGGATATCGAGAGAAACACTTCGCAGTGCGCGGACGACATTCTCACCCAAATAATAATTTTTGGTTAGATCGATCAGGCGGGCAGCATATTTCATTAAGCAGCATTCTACGTCTTTAACGTGCAGGTTTTTTTCGAGGAATTTTTCCTGTGCCGGGACGTTTGAGCGGCCGTGGCCCCGGTCCCTTCTTTTTTCCTGCAGCCCCAATTGGTAATTTACCCGGCCGCTGAGGCTTTCTGAGCTTGGTGTCAACTGCTTTTCTGGCAGGTTCGTTTTCCGGATCAGCAGCAAAGATTTTTTCCAGCTCTGAAATTTCATCCGCAAATTTCGTTCTGGGATTCATAACGGTCATTTCACCTTCGGCAACGCCGTCAAGAATTTCGATTTCGGTATCGTTTGACTCCCCCACTTTTATTTTGCGTCGTTGAGTTTCAGAACCTTTCAAAATCCAACAGTAATAATCTTTTCCAATTTGAACGACTGATTGCATCGGGACCTGCAAGACATCGTCGCGATCCTGGACGACAATTTCAAAATCGGCTGAAAGGCCGGGACGCAACAGGCTGACATGCTCTGCAGAATCGGTCAGATTGATAGAAACCTGATACTCTTTGATGTCGTAATTGGGCCACGAGCCCGAGAGAGGAACAGATGAAATTTCAGCCACAACACCGTTGAAAACTTCATTAGGTCGGGCATCTGCGTGAATCGTAACCGGCTGCCCGACTTCCACCTGGCTGATCATCGATTCATGAATTTTTGCATCGATTTTCATTGAAGTGACATCGGGAATGTTGATGATTTTCTGACGCTCGCGGACTGTTGCTCCTTCTACAATTTCAGGTTCCGATGAACCACGGCGAGAGGCACTGCTTTTGGCGTAGACAATTTCCCCATCCTGGGGGGCAACCATCTTGCAGTTCTTGATTCTTTCCAACCACTCCTGCAATTTTTCCTTTTCCACTTCGAAAGTTAACTTTCGAGCCTCATAATCGGCACTTGCTTTTGAAAGCGAGGCAGAAGTTTTTAATTTGACTCGTAACAGATCCCTCTCGAACTCTTTTGCATCTGCCTCGAGCTGTGCCATTTTTCTGACAGCCGTGTATCTGTTCAGAACTTCAAGGTTATCTTTTTCAACACGCAGATCAATCTCTGCCTGTGTGACAGAAATTCGCTCGGCTTCGAGGTCAGACTGGGAACGATACCCCTTCTTGGTCATTCGCCTGGTGAATTCATAAGATTCTTTTTTACGTGCGAGCTGTTCTTTTTTTAATTGAATCTGCCCGTTGATTTTATCTCTTTGTTGGGGGAGTTCTCCTTCTTCGTATTTTCTCAGATCAAGCTCAGCCAGTTTGAATTTCAGTTTGGCCAGTTCGATATCACTTTCATTTTGTGTTTTCTGGATTTCAAGATTTTTTTGTGAGATCAACAGATTGGCTTCTGCCTGTGTAACATCGATTTCCTGCTGACGAGCTTTATCTTCATAGGCGGACGAATCGAGCTCGCAGATAACGTCCCCCTTTTTTACGTAAATTCCTTCAGGAACGATTTTGATGATCGTTGTTGAACCGGGAACTTTACAGACGAGCGTTTCGTTGTGCTGTGAATCGAGAAACCCTTTTTCGTTGACAGTGATGCGAAAGCGGCCTTTGACCACAGGCTTGGTCATCATGTCTGAAGGGGTCTGATCGTTTCCGGAGAACATCCCCTGAATTCCGTCCACAATCGGAGCATACCAGGAGTCAGGATCTGCTTGCAGATTATCACTACTGCTTTGCTTTGGGGATTCGCCAGTCATCGCTCCGACTGCGAAGTACCCGGCTCCCAGAATCAGGACTCCAGCCAAGAGGGTCCGCCACGAACGCCTGTTCTTTTTTTGCTGCGGGGGCCGGGAGTTTTCCTCCAGCCGGGAAGGCGGGGAATCTGCGCGGTTCGGATTCGCTGCGCTTGTCTTCGGCCCCTCGCTGGAAGGCGACTTTTTCGACTGGCTTTGGGGGTAAGAGGGTGACATCGAATCCTGCGGAGTCGTTGCCTGTTCCTTCGAGGTCGAAGGCTGGTCCGTCTGTGGTGGAATTGTTGTGCTCATGGGTTGGCTCTTGAGGCGGGTTGACCTGATTTTGATAGAAGGAATCGACCCACAGGCCTTGGGGGTCAATTTCCATCATACCCATATCTCGATGAATGTTAAGACGTTCTCTCTCATAATTTGCCCAGATTTGTATGAGTCGGTCCTGGGCAGCCAGGATATTGTTCAGTGCATCGATCAGGTTTCGACCGCTAACACCACCCTGAGCCTGTTGACCGGGAGCATTCGATACCTCCACGGCCTGATCATATTGTAACACATTTATACGCAAAGCCTGCCTGGCAGTTTCAAGGTTTTGCTCTAAAACCTGCAATTGCCTCCATGATGTACGAACCTGCAGTTTGACTTGGTCCTCAGCAGCCATGTACCGGCGTCGTGCTCTTTGGTAGCGAATTTGTGATGCACGGTAGTTATTTCGCTCCGCTACCTGGTCCAAAGGTGCTGTAAACTGGACTCCAACCCGATAGCTGCTGCTGCTCCCACTGAAATCGAACGGTTGCGAGCCACCGCCGGGGGTACGAACATCACCTTCGACAGCAACATCCAGGATTGTCTTCAGGCGATTGGCTACCACTTCCTGTTCCCTGCGGGCATCCGTAACGTTTGCTCGCTCATTCATCAGATCCAGCCGGTTTTCCAATGCGACTCCTACTGCATCGCTGACGCTGATTCTAAATCTGTTGATCCCGATCAACTCAGAACGAAGGCCGATTTGAATGACTTGTAACTCCAAAACCTGCTTCAGCAGTCCTTCGCGGGCATCTTTCATTTCTGAAATAATTGCACTGATTGTTTTCTGGTCTCCCTGGGCGGCCTCAAGTTTTTTTGAAAGCTTGTCGAGATATTCCTCCTGCTGCTCAATTTTGTCTATTTGATCCTGCAATTTTTCCTGATCGCGTTTGATTGTTTTTACAATCAGTTCTTTTTCCTGAGCAGACCCAATTCCTTCGAGCCTGTTATCCATATTGGCATCTACGTTTTTCACATCCTGCTTAACCAACTGAATTCCCTGTTGATTGATCGCTTTGGTGTATTCCTGTAACTGCTTCAATGCCAGGCGCACGCGCTGTGTATCCGGATTGTCCTCGTTAAGTAACCCCAGTTGCTCCACTAAAGTATCGGCCTGATCGCGCAATTTTTCCAAAACAGGAGAAATCAGCTGGAACTGATCCAGTGAGGAATCATCAATCGTCATTACCAGATCGGGAGGTAATCCGAGTTGGATCTTAAATTGGTCAAGCCGGTCTTTATATCTTTGTTCGGCAGATCGTAAACTAATAAGAGCTGTTGCCAGGCGCGATTCAAGTTGCGCAACATCCAGAGGTGTGGCTTCTGTTCGTAGTATCTGGATCAGATCTCTCGTGCTTCGCTTCCAGGCAGGATCGTCGCTTAAGGCTGACAAAGCGTCGGCTTCCTGCTGCGACATTGCTTTGAACCAGAACAGTTTTTTTCTATCAGCATCATGCCGAAAGCGACCTTGCAGTTCCTGTGGGATTACGATATCGGCTGGCATTATTTCGAGATCAGAGTCGGTCATTGCAGGTGGCTTTGAGGCCAGTGCCCTCAACGCACGCACCTGCCGCTCTAACTGGACGATGTTGAATTTCTGGTTGCGAATCCCCTGGATCTGCGTCAACAGGCCGAGATAACCGCCCCCTACTGTATTCACAAATAATTCTTTTCGGAACCGGGAAAGGGAACGTACCGAATACAGCAGATCACGTTCGGCCTGCGTTAAACCTTCCAGAGCGATTTTACGCCCGGCGTTTACCAGCAATGGCTGCGTAATACGATAAGAAAGCACAGAGGCTGAATTGGTACCTGCACCTGCTCCGGAAAAAATCCATAGAGTGTTATTAGCCAACTCGACGGCCCATTGTCCGCCGGTTGGTAAAAGTTGGCTGACTCCCAGTCGGTTCGACATTCCCAGAGAGTCGCTTACATTTGGCACCGTTGTTTGAGTAAGCGAACCACTTGGCTCTCGTCCTCCCACGCCAAGGTATCGCACTTGAAAGCGGAATCGTTCGAGTGTTAAAGCAAGTGCGCTGAGGTATGTATTTTCCAGTTCATTCTGATAGCTGCGGTCGTGGATATAACTTAATTCAACAGCATCGCGAATTGTCAGGTTTTCTATTTTGGGTAACGGTCCGGTATACTCTCCCGACTCTTCGTCAACCATTTCAGGAGTCAGGTCGAACTGTGCAAGCCAGCCCGGATTCTCGATGCTGAAAGATTGCCCCAGCTTGTGCCAGCTCTTATAGCCAACTATTCCATTTACATTTTCCATATAGACCGCAGCTGCAGGGTCATCGGGAGGCAGCGGTTCCTGATCGGGATCATAAGGATCAAAAAATCGGCTGCGCGGATCAGGAGTCAGACCTTTGCGCGGATTGACCCACCGGGTATCTGTTTCAACCTGAGTCAACGCGCGATAACTATCTTTATCCGCCTGATTCCGCCAGAATTTTTGAGAGCACCCCGTTGTATTCAGAAGCAGCAACGCGCAGAGCACTACTGGAACGGAAAGAAATGGAAGTCCTGGATGGATTTCCTTCCCGGGCCGTTCCCGAAATTCTGCGCAAAATTCCCCTCGAAGCTGTCTCTTCAAAGCTACCAATTCCCCCAGCACGGATGGTCATCTGTTTTGATGCCCGTGACTAAATGGATACTTTTGAATTATTCGAAAATCGCAAAATTGTCTGCTCGCGGTACATAAACAGGAAGAAGGTATCGTCATCAGATTAGTTGTTCAGTCACTAATGCAGCGACATCGTCAGACAGACCTTCCCCCATGAAAAGCAGTCTCCCCTGTTCAGAATTATTCGGCACTCTGACAACCGGAGGATCAGAAAGAATCGTCAAAATCGTTAAATCCGCTACTACTGCCCAGAGATAATCAGCAAGGATAGCTGCATTAATATGTTGCTGCCTCACTATTTCTGTTCGAATTGCCTGACTGCCTGTTTGTAAAGTACCCGGGACGCTTCTCTACGCTGAATCGGATTTTTCTGATAGAAGGATGACCAGATCAGGTCAAAGTATCAGTGATCAAAATAATATATCGGTACTGAGTATTAGTGTTTGTTGGTACTCTTGTTTGGTGTTCCGATTATCTTTCTAGAGAAAAATCAGAATTTATTTACTTTTCTGTGTCATTTATCGGTCGCAATTCTCGCCAACTAGGTAGGTGGAGTGTCGTTTGCAAACATGGCGTATCTATGCGCAATTTTCGGGCCAGTTTAAAAAGTTAAGTCTGCAAAGACATCATGTGGTCATAATAATACTGAGGAGACGGGCATGTATTCTGATAATATGATTGGTAAAAAATGGGCATCTGATGATTTGTTTATTGTCAGGCAGACTGAAAATAACTGGGTAATCTCTTTTCGGTCGGGTGATATTCTCTTTGATGATCGCAGTCAGGAACTGGTCTCTGTCTTTTCATGCCTGATAGATTGCATCGATTTTCCCTGTGGAATTGTGTTTGATTTTTCCAGCATTGAGCATCTGAACGAAGATGAACTCGGGAATTTCCTGGCTGTTGCTTTACCGTTTCAGGATTCCGGCTGCCAGGTGTTGGTTTGCAGCCTCAGTGTTCAAATGCTTGAACTGTTTGAAGATCAAAATCTGGAAGGTCAATTTCATCTTGCAGCCGGGCAGGAAGATGCGCTGTTTGCGCTCAGCTTTAACGAAACGGCTCTCAGTGCACAGGGACGCCGGTTTTAGTAATGTTAACTGATGTGGGGCAGGTTATTTTCTGTTGCTAGGAGATCATGGCTGGTAAACTCGGGCAGATCAAAACTTGGAAAGCATCACTCTCGACACATTGGACGTATTCAAATGTGCACGCCGGCATATCCTTTCCTTCCCTAACCCGGCATAGCCGGAACCAAACTGATATTTTTCTGAAATTTGCGAGCCGTTCGCAAACTTTTGCCGTTAGTAATACAGAGAAATAATTCTAATCATTGAAATAATGTAACTATTCACCAATG
>WFOZ01000959.1 GCA_015487825.1 Planctomycetaceae bacterium | reverse complement strand
CCCATGCGGGACGCAAGCCGTGGGATATCAAACTGAAGGCAGCCAGCGAAACGGCTCGTGGGGTGCGTATCTGGAAAAACTTTTCGTACGGGCCGAGCTGGAGCTCTCACGAAGGAGGGGTGCCGTGGAAAAGTCATCTGTGGTACAACAAGCCCGAAACGTGGAAAGCGAACGCAGAACTGATTCGCGAAATCGGTGCTTACGAGGACCTGCTCCTCTGCGCGACGGCAAAACCGGCTGAAGTTGCCATCCTCTATTCTTCTTCCACCGATGCCTGGATGTTAAAACGGAATTATGCATTCGGTTTCAACCGCATGCACAACTGGATGGCGCTGGCTCATGCACAAATTCCGGTCGACTTTCTCGCAGAACGGCAAGTTGAACGCGGGCAACTCGAAGGCTACAAAGTCTGCTATCTCTCCGGACCGAACCTGACTATCGCCGCAGCTGAAAAACTTTTGCAATGGGTCAAAGCCGGAGGCGTACTTTATCTTTCCGCCGGGGCGGCCAGCCGAGATGAATTCAACCGCCCGCTTGAAACATTCAGTTCACAACTACCTGCAAAACGCGAACCTCTTGAAATGTTACAACCATACATGAATTCCGGGGCCTACGTTCATATTCTTCAATCGAAAGATACCGTCAATGTTAACGGAACAACGCTCGAAGTTCTTTCGGTTCGCCAGCAGCAGAAACCACGAAATGGTGCCGAAGTACTCGCGAGCTTTGCAGATGGTTCCCCCGCGATTATTCGAGCAAAACGTGGTCGCGGAATAATCTATAGTGCCGGCTTTCTGCCTGCATTGGATTACATTAAAAAAGCGGTCGTCGCCCAGCGGACATTGCAGGCGAAAATAACTACAGCTGATGAACTGGCAAAAAACCGAACATCCATTCCCGCTCCCGAAGTCATTCTTTCTGAACAGAAAAAAGAAAATCCTGCAGCACAAACCCGGATCGAACGTTCGCGCAATCCGTGGAAATACCCTGAAAAAGTCCGCCAACTAATTCTGCAACCGGTCCGCACCGCCAAGGTGAATCCATCACTCACTTGCAGCGTGCCTCTGGTCGATGCGGTTCTACTTCACTCGGATAAAGGAGACCTCATCCCGCTGGCTAATTACACATTGGCCCCACTGAAAAAAGTCGAATTCCGTTTGCGAACAGAGCAACCGGTAACGAAAATCGAAACCGTCCATCAGGGAGAGATCGATTTCAACACAGATAAAAACGGAAACATCACGTTCTCACTACCACTCGATGCCACCGATTACATCAAAATCGAATACCGGTAATCTTTTATTACGTGTAACTGCTCAGCGGAGGGCGGCTGGGATCAGATTGTTATTTGAAAAGTTGGAATATCCAGAGGAATTCCGCACAATCTGCCCCCAGACCAGGAAACCTCATACCCTCTGGGGACAAATTGTCGCCTGGCGTCCTCGTCAACTGTTCTCAACACGTCCGACAATTTGTCCCCAGCCACCCAGCGCTGAATCGTTACTATTATGTAAGCATCTTTTCAATCACTTTTCCGCCAACATTTGTCAGCCGGACATTTAATCCGCCAAAGGGGACATTCAGCTTGACATGATCGATCCCGAACAGATGCAACAGCGTAGCGTGGAAATCGTTCATGTGAACCGGGTCTTCAACCGGGGCCCATCCGAGTTCGTCGGTCTTGCCGTGGACGTAGCCTCCCTTTACACCACCCCCAGCCATCAAAACACTGAAGGCATACGGATGGTGATCGCGACCGGTAACTCCTGCACTTCCTGTACGATTCTCGCCCAGCGGTGTTCGACCAAATTCACCAGCCATCACGATCAGCGTCGAATCAAGCAGGCCCCGCTGTTTGAGATCTTTAATCAAAGCGGCAACCGGTTGATCGACAACGCCACAGTTGTATGACAACTCTTTATCGAGATTACTGTGGTGATCCCACGATGCGTGGAACAGATTAATAAAGCGAAAACCTCGCTCGACCAATCGACGAGCCAGTAAACAATTCTTTCCGAACACGGACATCGCCCCGCCTGCGGTGCCGCGAGAAGCACCGGATTTTTTTGGCTCAGCACGTTCGACTCCGTAAGCATCGAGTGTTGCTTTCGATTCACTTGAAACATCGACCAGCTCCGGGGCAGCGGACTGCATCCGGAAGGCAAGTTCATAGGAGGCAATTCGGCTGGCAATTTCTCCGTCGTTTGTCTGTTCCAGTTGCTGGCGATTAAGCTGGCGAATGGCATCCAGGCCGGATGCCTGCATTTGCGGCGAAATTCCTTTCGGATTTGCCAGATTCAAAACAGGATCTCCCTGATTGCGAAACAGTACTCCGGCGTATGTGGAAGGCAGGAAGCCACTGGACCATAAAGAAGTCCCTCCACTGGTGCCTCGTCCAGCGGTAAGAACAACATATCCCGGTAAATCGTTTGCTTCGCTTCCGAGTCCATAATTGAGCCACGCTCCAGCTGTTGGGCGACCAAAACGTCCCACGCCGGTACTCATCGTCAGTTGAGCCGGATGATGATTGAACTGATCGGTGTAAAGAGTTCGAACCAGCGAGATATCATCGGTGCAGGTTCTGAGATGAGGCAGAATATCGGACAATTCCATGCCACATTCGCCACTGGGGACAAACTTCCGAGGAGTACCAATCAGTCTGGCAGTCTCTTTTTTAATGAAAGCAAATCGAACTTTTTCGATTAATTCTTTGGGCAGCGCCTGCCCATCATATTCCTGGAGTTTCGGCTTGGGATCATACATATCCAACTGGCTCGGCCCTCCGGCGAGAAAAATGAAGATGCAGTTTTTCGCCTTGGCGGGAAAATCAGTTTTTTTTACCGCAAGCGGATTAACAGAAGAATCTTCCCCTGCCAGCAAGCCTTCCTTTTTCAACAACGACATCAAGGCAATACTACCGATGCTGCACGAGGAATTATAAAGAAATTGCCGCCGGGCATGCTGAATAGATTCAAAATTGTTTGACATAATCGACAACTCCAGTCGGTATTAAGGTCGAGTAATAAATTCGTCCGTGTTGATAATTGTACGTGCAATCATGACCCAGGTTGCTTTTTCCAGTTCTTTATCAGAAGCTTCTTTGCTGTTCGCAAGAGCAGAAATGGCTTCTGGATCGGATTGCACAAACTTTTTCTGGGCGTGGTACAAATCACGGGTAATCGCCAGCTCTTTTTCGGAAGGATTACGGGCTAAACAAAGCTGAAACGCATATTTAATACGTGCATCGTTAGTCTGTTCCGGCTTGTCTGAGTCCGGAACTTCATTGATGATTCTTCTGGCCAATGCCTGAGCACATTCAAAGAAAACGGGATCATTCCATAAAGTGAGTGCCTGCAGTGGTGTGTTGGAACGTTCGCGTCGGACACAGCTCAAGTTTGAATCGGGTGAATCGAAAGTCGTCAGCATCGGGAACGGAACAGTTCTCTGGAAGAATGTATAAACACCACGGCGGTATTGATCATCGCCCTGACTTGTTTTCCATTTGACACTGTTGGCGTACCCGAGCATTGCAACGCCGGCAGGCTGCTTCGGCCTCACGCTTGGCCCACCGAATTTGTGTTTGATCAATCCACTGGCTGAGATCGCCAGATCTCGTACAATTTCTCCTTCAACACGTAAGCGAACCTGATGAGAAAGCCAGGAATTATACGGATCCCGCTCTACCAGTTCCGGACGGTTTCTGGAAGATTGCCGGTAGGTGGCGGAAGTGACAATCAGCGTATGAAGTTTTTTCAAATGCCAGCCGGCCCCGCCCTGATCAACTGGTGTCATAAACCAGCGGGCAAGCCAGTCCAGTAATTCCGGATGCGAAGGTGGTTCGCCCTGCGTACCGAAATCGTTAAGCGAAGGAACAATGCCTCGCCCGAAATAGTGAGCCCAGATACGGTTGGTCGTCACACGCGAAGTAAGCGGGTGCTTCGGATCAAACAACCAGCGTGCCATATCGAGCCGGTTCGGTTTCTTACCATGAACCTTCAAAGCAGGAAATAGAGCGGGTGTCCCCGGCTGGACTTCGTAATCCGGTGTTAAAAAATCACCGCGGATGAGATAATGCGTTTTACGAGGTTTGACAAGCTCCGCAACCGTCTGAGCCTTTGTTACCTGATACGGATTTTTAGGAGCTTTATTGTCATGCTCTTCAACGGCTTTGCGCAGCTTGCTGAATTCGGAATCGATATAACGGAAATGATCCAGTAACTCCCGCTGCATCGCCTCGGTCCGCTTGTTCGAGGGTGTTGCCAGAATTTTAAGCGTCTGGTCGGTCAATCCATGCAATGGAAGTGGTTTATCTTTTACCGTGGGAGTGGTTGTAACTGAAACACGGAAGCGACCCAATCCGTGAAAATGCCTGAGTACGGAACTTTGCCAGATCGCGATAGTCAGCTTCGTTCCTCCTTTAAAATTGATCGGACTTTTGACTTCGAAAGCTGCAACATGATTTTCGCCAAGGCGTGGCGAAACAGACCAGCCATTCGTAGGACTTGAATTAATCGCCCGTTCAACAGGATACCCCGCTTCGGAAAAAGAAGCCTGTGGTTTCACTAAAGAGACCTTGACCGGCTCTGAAGAACCATCAACCGGAGCAGCAGTCACATCAAATCGTGTCACATGGAAATTACCCAACGGACCACGACCGGGCCCATTACCGGAAAGACGCTCATCAGTAATCGCTTCAAGCCGTAACCCGGTGATATTTTCAAGATCAGTTGTACAGACAAGTGTGTAAACTTCCTGTCGCCCGGGATGTTTGCCACTGGCAAAGACCGACCCATCTTCAAGCACTTCCAAAGTCGTCCCTTTTTTCGAGCTCACGCTTTGCGGCCTGAGAATTGTCCAGTCGGGAGTTGTTTGAGACTTAGCATCAGTCTGTTCCCACTTCTTTAACGCATCAGGAAGTTGATTCTTTTCGTAATTACTGATCGCTATGAGAAACTTCTCATGTTCTTTATCGAAAGCAGCCTTGGCAATCTGATATTTTTCAAGTTCGCTTTCCAGCGGAGCACCAATATCAGGCTCACTCATCGAATTGAAAAAGGCGTAAAGCTCATAATATTCCTTTTGCGTGAATGGATCGTACTTGTGAGTATGACACTGACCACATTCAACCGTCATTCCCAACCAGACATAGCCAAGCGTGTTTGTCCGATCCATGGTTCGCTTTACGCGGTCTTCTTCCGGATCAGTCCCCCCCTCCCGATTGATTAGCGTATTACGATTAAAACCTGTCGCCACCTTCTGTTCGATTGTTGCATTCGGAAGCAGATCACCAGCCAGTTGCTCAATCGTAAACTGATCGAAAGGCATGTCCTCGTTAATAGCATTGAGTACCCAATGACGCCAGCGCCAGGCATACGGGCGAGCTTTATCCTTCTCGTACCCGTCACTGTCTGCGTAGCGTGCGACATCAAGCCAATGACGCCCCCAGCGTTCTGCATAACGGGGAGAGCGAAGTAATTCTGCAACAAGTTGCTCATACCAGTCATCTCGCTTGTCGCTCATCGCCTGATTCCATTGCTCTACAGAAGGAGGCAAACCGACTAAATCCAAATAAAGACGTCGGATCAATGTAGCACGATCTGCTTCGGGCGATGGCTTGATTTTTTCTGCTTCCAGCTTTCGCAGAATGAAAGCATCAATTCCATTACGAACCCAATCGGCCTGCTTTACTTGAGGCGGTTGAGGATTTCCGATAGGTTGGAATGCCCAATGCTTACTATGAGCAACCTGAGGATCTGCACTTTGAGGCCAGATTGCTCCCTGTTCGATCCATGCTCGCAGAAGTGATACTTCAACTGGCGTTAATGGTGTCCCGTCATCTTCGGGAGGCATCGGCTCATCTTCCCCCAGTCGGGCGGAGCGAATCAGTAAAGAACTATTGGCAGCATCCTTCGGAATAATCGCCCGACCGCTGTCACCTCCTGCCAGTGCCCGATTACTGATATCGAGCCGCAATCCACCTTCCTGCTCCTCTGCACCATGACACGAATAACACTTGGCTCGCAATATCGGCTGGATATGTTTCCCGAAATCGATTTTCTCGGTAGAGGCTCTGGGCAACTTCTGGCTTATGTCATCGGCAGAGTAAAGCAACGCCGGAATGGCTATCACAATTAAAGCAATCACCGATAAGTAAGTTAACCGATTCATCTGGCTGATAGATCGCACTTGTGTTCTCCTGGCTTCGTTACTGAATCCACCACAACTTGGAAAATGGCGGAACAACAAACGTGAGATTACAGAGGCTGGATGGAGGGGGATCCCCGGTTGAGAGATTAAACCCGCAATACTCTTCAATCAGAGTTTACTTATGCTACTTTTGTTCCCGTAATTTTTCAAGTGCCCTGATTGAAAATCTGAATGCCAGCCTGATTTCAGACTATTTTCCACCACGCCGCGGCAGGTGTAAACGTTTGAGCACACCTGGAATGGCTCGGTTTGGGAAATATATCGAGATGCGCACTGGTCAATAACATTTTTCGTTGGTAGAGACCTTTGTGCGGTTCACACAGCGAATGAGGGTAACGCGGGCAAATCAGCCTTAACATAACCTGTACGCACAAAAGGAGTTACAGCCCCATAGCACGGCACAAATCAGCCGCGCAGCGATAGCCGCGGTTATTCCGTTTACTGTCAGTTTGAAGATCCTCAAGCCTGCTACGGGCCAACAACCGGGTTACTCAGTGTACCAAGTTTTTCAATGGTGACGCTCACTCGATCGCCCGGTTTGAGAAAGACCTGAGGATTGCGAGCCATGCCGACACCTGCAGGCGTGCCGGTGAAAATGAGGTCCCCGGGTTGAAGTGTCATCAATAAAGTCAGGTGCGAGATGATGCGTTCGATACCGAAGATCAATTCTGCAGTAGAACTGTCCTGCATCGTTTCTCCGTTGAGTGTCAGAGAAATTGCTAACTGACCGGGATCTCCCACTTCGTCGCTGGTCACCAGATACGGACCAATCGGTGCGAACGTGTCCGGTGTTTTTCCGAGCATCCACTGGCCGCCCGGTCTTCCTTTCTGCCAATCGCGAGCAGAAACGTCGTTGCCCACCATATAGCCAGCGACATAATCCAAGGCGTTTTCTTGCGAAACATTTTTTGCCGGTTTGCCAATCACGACCACCAACTCTGCTTCGTAGTCAACCTCCTGCGAAACATCTGGCAGCACGATTGCAGATTCCGGCCCGCCAATCGTATTGGCATACTTTCCGAAACAAACAGGTTCACTCGGAATCTCTGCGTTGGTTTCGCGTGCGTGGTCTCCGTAATTCAAGCCGATGCAGAGGACCTTCTCCGGGGCGGAAACAGGTGCCCGCAAGTCTCCAGAAACAAATGTCTCTTTATCCAGGCCGATTGCCATCGCTACTTCGGCCTGCTGAAGTCCTTCAGGTTGTTGCAAGATTTCGAGCAACGAACCAGGCAGATTGCTGTCGATTGCACATAAATCAACATAGCGAGATTCATTATCCTGTACTTCCACACCAACCGGCTTGAGCCCGGCATCTGTTTGTAACATTGCAATTTTCATGGTATTTATCTCTATACTACTAATGGTCATCTTCTTTGCGTCGAACGCAAAATCGGAAACTCACCCACTGTTTACAGCTGACAAAACAAACCAACCATTCCGATGTACTCCAGAGTTAGTTTACTGAAGTCACTCCCTTTGGGGAAGCATTGTTGCAAGAATCGATTCGTGTTTTTTGACTATACGGTCAAAGCGAATACGGACCAGTAGGGTAGATCGGATATTATTTTCGTAATTATCCAGGAAGGAAATTTTGTCCCCAGAAGTAAGTGACGCAGATGGCCCCGATTGATTTATTAACCGGGGCGGCATAGCCGTAAGAGGCATTGGGGAAAGGTGATTTGATATGAGAGTATGAATGATTGAGAAAGTTATCGCACAGACCTCTTGCTGACTTTGTCAGCCCAGATTGCAAAAACAATCCAGGCCACCCGCCAATGAATATTAGTCTTCAAGCCATTTGGATTACTAACGGTAAAAGTTTGCGAACGGCTATCAGAATGAACCAGCCGTGCTGGGATCATCCATGTCGCGTTCAAACTCAGCCTTCGTTCCCAAACCAAGTTCTTCGACACGAGTGAAGTATTCAGAGTAGTCGAATGATTCAGGGTCTTCGCATTCCCATGGTTCGAGATCCCAAACGAAATCCATCATCCATGTGAGCCATCGTGGCGGTGGTGGCCATTTGCGAAAGTATTCAATCCGTTGTGATTCATCAAAGTTGTGTTTCTGTTGATCCCACCAGACACAAAACACTGCCATGTGAGATTCTCCGGCCCCCATACGCCAGCAGATATCGTACGGATGAGTATTGGGGAACATGAACCACGGCGGCGGAACAGCACCATGTTCGACCACCAACTCCGTAATTCGGGCGTCAATCCATTCTGATCCGTTCATTATTAATGATATCCTGCAACAGCATCAGAATTACTTATTGTGATACAATGTAGAGAGATTATTCAGAACCGCCCATTGCCTCAAGATATAAGCGGTAGCCATCAAGTTCGTCATCTGCGACTGATGTCTTTTTCAGCAATACGGGCTCACCATTCCAGAACCCTTCCCTGGCCAACGGAAAATGACCGATCCCGAAACCGCCCTCATCGGAAATGCTACCCAAGGTGAGAACTGAAGGATCGATCCCCAAAGGAAGTTCTTCAAAGCGATTTGCATATGCTCGCAAATGAACTGCAACTTCATCAACGACCAAAACTTTCATGACTCCGTAGGTATTATCTTCGTTACGCGTGGCATACAAACCGCCAACTACGATTTCGCGTTCCTCACCGGACATCGTTTTGGTCTTGTTCGGGTCTGTCATTTCCTTTTGTTCCTGCCACCACGCATCAGTTGCGTTGACTGCACCGATGACAAGCTTAGTAACATCAGGAGGTGGCCCCTGTGATTGGCTGCCGTACTCCCAATGACTAATGAGTTCATTACCGTCATCTGTCTGGAAACCGACAAGCAATTTGCATGGTTTGCCCTTATGATCTGGAGATCCATAGGCTCCAATCCAGTTATCGATAACAGGCCTTGCAAACTTCTTTACCTGATGGAAAGACTCCGGATTACTGCATCCGATGAACAAGTCATTCTCAGTATTGTCCTCACTGCCATCTCCAAGACGGTTTATTGTGCCATCTTTCGTGAGAAGCACGAAAAGAGACTGGTCACCATCGATTTCAAGAGTGACCATAATTCCCGAAACAGCATCGTCGCTCGACGATTTAGGTTTTGATTTAAACAGATCAAATAATCCCATTATTCCCCCACGTCTCCCCCTTGCTCTAACTGGCAGGCTGCCTCAGTTCCGATCACTACATAGACATACAGTCCGAGTGATCATATCGGCAATGTGCCTGCAGGTCCAGACGATGGGTTAAAATGGACGACTCATATGAATGGAAAAGGACGTCATCAGTTATTCTTTTGGTACCTCCAAAGGGATTGAGAGGCGTATATTGCACAGATTCGATACGAGTGGCCCCGATTAATTTATTAACCGGGGCGGCGTAGCCATAAGAGGCATTCATTTATGCAAACAGTTCTGCGATCGCGGTGCCGCCATCGGTGAGGGGGACGGGGCGGTCGCCTGCGTACATTTCGTTGGTGTAGTCGATGCCCATCGCGGCGTAAATGGTGGCGAACCAGTCGGGGACGGAAATTTTTGGGCCGGAAACGTGCAGTTCGCCCAGTTCGTCGGTCTGCCCGATTGCCTGACCGGTTTTTAATCCCGCTCCTGCCAGAACGCCCGAAAACGCTTTGGCGTGATGCCCGCGCCCGCCGCCTGCATCGAACTTGGCGGGGCGACCGAATTCGGTTGCAATCACCACGAGTGTTTTATCGAGCAGTTTTTTCTGTTCGAGATCTTTCAAAAGTGTCGCGAACGCTTGGTCGAGACCCTGAATCAGCAGGTGCTGTTTCAGTTGCCCTTCGTTGTGAGTATCCCAGCCGGTGCCGTTGACGAACGTGAGATTGAACGAAACTTCGACAAATCGGGTTCCTCGTTCAATCAGCCGACGAGCCAGTAAACAACGTTGACCGAATTCTTCGCCGTATTGATTTCGCAAATCGCCAGGCT
>WFOZ01000958.1 GCA_015487825.1 Planctomycetaceae bacterium | reverse complement strand
TCAGAATCCGAATTTAAGTGGCTTCTCGGTGCAGCAATTGCTGAATCAGCGACTGAATGTAACGCCGATAAAATTATCGAGTTAGCAAATGACCCCAACCACGGGAGAGGACGGGAGTTCTTGCCTCTTGGTCTTGTACATGCCCGCAAGGAAAATGCTGCTCCCGCATTGAATGGTTGGACGAATGATCCAATTCTGGGCGAGAACGCGCGTAAAGCGCTCAAACTTCTTGACTGACCACCGCCGGGTGCCCCGGTTGATGCTTTGTGCCACGGCTTTGCGAGCGACGTAGGATCGGCTGTGCGGACCATATAATATTACCATATCGCTATTGTGGCTACATATTAATCAATACGGATCGCAATTACTGCCTCTGCACTGTGCCATGAATTACATGACGACAACGGCACTCCCGATGGTGAGAGCGACGACATCGTTGTCGGCTGGCTGGTGATGGAACTTTACGATGTCAGCCTGTTTGGCGGTTCGGTCATCACCACCTATTTCGATCTGGATGGCAACGAAGTCCAGGAGTCTGAAATCGATTACGACCACATGGAACTGATCAACACCGAAACCCTCGGCGGAATCTTCGGCACTCTCACTCCACCAGACAGCATTATCGAAAAACCCGAAGCCAAAAACCAAATCCCGGAAATTGTTACCAAAGTGCAGCGAATCAAAAGCTATCCCGACTGGACCATTAACGAGCCCTATGGCACAAACTTTTTCATTATGGTTGACGGGTTGCCTTGGGAATTAAGCAAAGAGGAATATGCTCAGCTTAAGCGAATCAGAAAAACAAATATTGAGGAAAGCTATTGGGGATCATTTTGGAATGCTTTATGGCCCCTTTATGTTACCGAATACGAGTTTATGGCTCGCGTCAAGGCAGGCGCTCGAATTTATCGAATCCAGCAACGGAATGGGTATAACCTGCTTCACGGGGGCACGGGCTTATCACAATTCGAATACGATCAGAAGGTCCGTGCAGCAACGGAGGAGTATCGACAAATCGGGCGCGACAATATGAGAAAAATTTCCAATACAGCAGACATCGTTATGCTGGGAACAGCCCTTGTCGAGGTACCTTCAGTTAATCTGATATTAAAAAGGGGAGTCAGCAATGCCGGAAAGCCATTAATCAAAGTACTTGACAATATTGACAACCTCGCTGGGGATGCTATTGTAAACACGTGCGAGGCCCCAAGGGGGGCGGGAAACGGCCGTTTATTCACCTACAGCCAGAAGCCTGAATTTGAAGGTGCCGTGTTCCAGGTAAGTCACGCGCAATTCGATGAGTATATGCACTTCCGGAATCAAGGCTTCACCCCGGCCCAAGCCAAGTATCTAACCCAACCGTACGGCAAACGCGCAGGCCACCATTTTCCAATTCCTCAACGTGTAGGCCGAGCCGTATTACCAGATGCTGTAGTTGACAGCCGATTCAACGTGCTAA
Source organism: Planctomycetaceae bacterium (assembly GCA_015487825.1). Lineage (GTDB taxonomy): Bacteria > Planctomycetota > Planctomycetia > Planctomycetales > Planctomycetaceae > Rubinisphaera. The sequence continues at coordinate 2,112 of WFOZ01000958.1, read as the reverse complement.
GGCCACGTGGGATCAGCCTCGGCCGTTTCTACGAGCTGCATTACCGCGTAGATCCTTATTTCAACTACGCCCGGTTTCCGCGATCTATAGGCGGTGGTTGGAACGGAAATACCTTGGGGTTAGAGCGCTACAGCGGTCTGCAGCGTATCTGGTATGCGACTCCAGGGCCAACAAAAGTGGCAGGAGGAACCGGCATAATTGTTGTCGGAGCCGGTGGGTACTGGTGGTTTTCATCGGGTGATGACGGAGAATGAGCCATGCCCGTTCGAACACACGCCACATTTGATGCCGACTTTCCCGACGATGGAGAATGGGATGACGACGGTATTCCGTTGAAGCCTGCCGGCGAAAACGTAGCCAACGCGATTCGTAACGGGCTTACAAATCGCGGAATTCGTTGTTCGGAGATTCTCCAACGCAGCTTTTACGGATGGGAGTTTGACTACGATGTCGACGGAACAAGCTTTATTTGTGTTGTGCAGGGATATGAAGATGACCAGTGGTTGCTGATTTGCGAGCCACGGCAAAATGTTTGGCGAAAACTGTTCACGCGAAAGGACGATGACAAGCTTCGGCAGGGTTCGACTACGATGCACGGCGCACTAACATCAGACTCACGATTTTCCAACGTGCGGTGGTACGACCGCGAACAGTTTGAGAAAGGAGGTGGCTAGGGCCCGGTGCCCCGGTTGATGCTTTGTGCCACGGCTCTGTGAGCCGTGTTTAACATCGCTATAGTGGCTACATATTATAGCAATACGGATAGCAATTGTAGCCTCTGCATTGTGCCATGAATTGCATGACGACAACGGCACTCCGGATGATGAGAGCGACGACATCATTGTCGGCTGGATGGTGAAGGAACTTTACGATGTCAGCCTGTTTGGCGGTTCGGTCATCAGCACCTATTTCGATCTGGATGGCAACGAAGTCCAGGAGTATGAAATTGATTACGACCACATGGAACTAATCAACACAGAAACCCTCGGCGGAATCTTCGGCACCCCCATCATCCCAGACAGCATCATCGATAAACCAGCAGCCAAATACCAAATCCCAGAAATCGCAAATGCAGTCTCAAAATTTGCGAGTCAACTTGCACTAATTGCTTTAGGCGGTGTGAATTCGTTATCGTTTGAAGCAAGGGCAAAATCTAAGAAACAGAAAGTATTTAAGATATTAGTAGACCAACCCGGAAGAGGAGGAGATCGAGACATAGCTGAAAAGATAAGAGGTAAGGTAGAGTATGGGCATGTCTGGATTGAGCTATGGGATGGAACTAATTTGAAAGCCTCTGCCGGGTTTTACCCAAAAGATCCAGAAGCAATTACGCCAACAAACCCAAGTATGCAAGGGGAAGTGAGGCATGATAATAATCTGAGTAGAAAAAAAGCGTATGATGTATCAGCTTCATGGGTAATTGATTCGGAAACATTCCAATATTTATTAGACAGATTAAACCAGGATCATAAAGATCCTCCCAGATATCATGTTCAAGAATACAACTGTGTAAATTGGGCGATTGATGTTGCAAGTCTGGTCGATGAAGCTGTAGGGAGTATTACTGATTCAGAATGGAACAAAAACAATCCCAACAGTAAAGCACAGCCACATCCATACACGATTAAAACTCGGTTTGGTGAGTTTCCATTTCGATTTCCGGGATTAACACCTGGTCATTTTGGGGAAGACCTCATTGATGAACTGAATATAAATTCCACAAGACGCAGACCACCAAGAAGGGGAGCAAGATGAGAACTTTTATAAAACTGAGTACATTTATCTTATGCCTGTTTGTATTGACAGGGCCATTTGCGAATCGTGCCGAGCCAGATGCTCCAGAAGGCAAGCCAGCAGAAGAATACGACTGGTTAGAATTAAGAGACAAGCTCTCTAAGCTATCCTGCATGAATGACCAGATTTCATTTGAGTTGACCCTAAACCAAATAGCCATGAAACATTTTCGATGCACATTCCATCCCTTTAGCAAAGGAAAATACACCAGTTATATTGGTGAGCATATGCAATACAATGTAGCAGATGATGGCAATGTCGATATCGTGCGAGTTTCTACCAGAGATATTAATGAGAGCGACAAGCCAGGGTGGACAT
>WFOZ01000957.1 GCA_015487825.1 Planctomycetaceae bacterium | reverse complement strand
GTACTCTTTCGACGCTTCAGTGGTAACAATTAGTTCCCATTATTCTGAAATCGTCATAACCGGTATAAATTACCTCTTGAATCTGAAAACAGGCCATTCAGACCAGGCCTCCCCGTTTTCGTAGCACCCATTCAATTGTCATTAAAGTGGCAAAGAGCAGTAAAATGGGCCAGCCGTCCCACAGGTTGAGTGATGCGGATATTTCCAGCCCGCTTTTCCACGGTTTTCGATTCAGATACTCATCCAGGAACTTTTTGAGTTCTTCAGGGGCAACCAGTTGCGAATCGGTCGTCAATCCCGCCAGTTGAGCAAGTTCGGCCAGCAGTTCGCGATCGACAATCGGATGATCCATTTCCAGATCCCGATCATGCACCAGAAAACGAGCCAGAGCAGAAAAACCGACGTTCTTGCCCTTATTGGTCGCATCAACCCGCACAAAATAATCACCAGGTGTTAACGTTTCTGAAAACGCGGCAGCTTGACCGAGTTCAGTCGGTGTGCCGCTTAAGCGATGTTCTTTACCGTTCGGATCGGTAATGCGAACCTGAAACTTCGCTTCGGGAAGCGGTGTTCCTTTTTCGTCCCGGGCTCCATATTCAAAAGAAATTCTGCCTCCCGGATCAATCGTGCTTGGCGTGATTTTCACCCAGACCGGTTGGTCGGTATCAAGTTCTTTATGTGCCAGCCATAACGCCGCCTGCCTCCAGAACCGCCGATGTGCCTGCTCGTACCCTGCCTGTGCCCAGAAGAACGTTTCATCAAAAGCCAGACACATCACACGCGAACGACCAATATCGGAGGCGACAATTAAATCATCCCCCTGTTGACTTTTGGCAAGTACTTCCACAAAATCGGACTTGGCACGAATTCGTGTTGCCCCGGTAAACGGTGGTAGTTCCAGCCAGGCTTCGTTATTGCGAGCAGGCGTATCAATACGCATCACGTAATGCCGATTTCCATCTGTTGTTGGAACCAGATGCAGTTCACCTTTAATTTGTAAATCGGTATCAAAAGTGGAATCCGCTTTCGCCTGGCCCGGTTTCAGTTCGACAGGCAAAATATCTCGAAGCGGCGAAAGTGCATAGCCTCCTGCACTGTAAGTATGATACCCGCCGAGCATCATCAAGCCTGCCCCATCGCGCACTCGTTGGGCCAGCAACTTCAATTGCGCGGGCGTAAAATGCTTGGCAGAAACATCGCCAATAATGTAAACATCGTATCGTCCCGGCTCGAACCAACTGTTATCAATGCCGGAATCATTTCCGCTTCCCGAAAAGTTTTCAGGGCGAATCATCTGGAAATCAATTTGTACTTTTTCTGAAGAATTAAGCTGCCTGACCGACTTGATTTCTGTTCGGAGTGTATCGATATAAGCAATCCGCAAGCCTCCCTGTCGGACACGGATTAATGTTTCGCGAATATTATTTCTGGTTTGAACTTCCCCTTTTAGCGGCTCGACCTCGGCTGCCAGTTTGTATTCTCCGGACAGTTCCGGTGTGAAAGAAAGTTCGATCACTTTGGTCCCCTGTGCATAGCGGGTTTCAAATTCAACGACTGTTTCTGAATACGTTGTCGCTGGGATGGGCTTCATTTTGCCGGTCTGTTCTGCACGTAATCCAGAGCGATCTTCGAGTAGCAACCGAACCCGCATTCGCTGATTTCCCGCACCGGCCCAACGGACATGCACGCGAACCGGGACTTTCTTTTTCACGAAGACGACCGGATCAACCTGAATTTCTTCCACCGCAACATCGGCAGCAGCAGAAGTGGTTGCCGCCTGTCCGATCGGAATCGGATATAATGAAATGCCCAACTCTCCCAATTCAGCCGCAACATCTCGCGGATCCAAATCATTCGGAGGTACCGCCCGCTGCGCTCCGTCAGTCAATAGAAAGATTGCAGAAATCGGTTGCTCGGCATGTTTCCTGCCCGCTTCTCGAAGCAGCACACCAATTGCAGTTTGTGTTCCCGCGTTTTCGTTTGCAAAGGTTTCTATCTTGTGGGGTGAGGTATCGAAATCAAGCCGTTCAACCTCAACTTCTTCCTTCAACTGTTCAAGCTGACTTTCAACATTTTCAAGTGTTTTGAGTAAACTTTCCCGCCGAGTGATCCCGCCCGGTCCATCTGCCACCGACATGCTTCGTGAGGAATCTCCTGCGATCCAAATTTGGGATCCTTTTCCATCGGGCGAAACCCATTGAAGCTGCGGCC
>WFOZ01000956.1 GCA_015487825.1 Planctomycetaceae bacterium | reverse complement strand
ACGCGGTTGGCTTTTCCTCCATTTCAATGGTGATCGGTACCAGCAGTTTCTGGACTTCAACTCGCCCATTCAAAATTTTGTGGCGAAATCGCTCGTACAAAACCCGTTCGTGCAGCGCGTGTTGGTCAATCACAGTCAGACCCTGATCGGTACTGAGAACAATATAACAATCGTCAATCTGCAACGCCTGAATCTGGGGACGAGTGTAATCCAGATGAGGATGATTTATTGGCGAACCGTTTCCTTCGTGAGGATGCAGTTCCTGTGGGCTGTTTTGCTCGTTCGAATTTGAGAGGGCAGGGGAGTCGTTCGGCTGACTGTTTTGATCTCCATAGACCTCAGGCATTGGTTTTTTCAGATGATCCGGGCGATGTTCTCCAACTGCAGAAGAAGAAATTTCATTCCCGGCTGATGTTTCTGAATTAGTATTTGACTCTCCTCCAGCAGATGCCGCAGAGAGCCCCACCTGTTTTTCCAATTGAATCTTTGCCCAACTGACCAGATCCTGTTCCACTTTGGCTTGTTTGTTCTGAGGGTGGTTTTCTGCATCAGCGCTGCGAGGTTGATTCAAAGAGAGTTCACTTTGCAGGTCAGATTGCAGAAATTTTGTTCGCAACGTTGAAAGCAACATCCGAAACAGCAGTTGGCTGTCACGAAATCGAACTTCAGATTTTGTGGGATGCACATTCACATCGACCTGATCGCTGGGCATTTCCAGAAACAGAAAAGCGACCGGATGCCTGCCGACCATCACCAGTCCGCGATACGCTTCGTTCAGTGCGTGCTGTAGAGAACGATCTTGAATGTATCGCCCGTTCAGAAAAAGATACTGCGATTTTCGAGTCGATTTATTCAGTGCAGGGTGCCCGACATATCCCCACAGACGAATTCCGGAATGCTCTGTTTCTACCGGAATTAATTGATCAACCATTTTCGAACCGAAGAACAGACGTAATCGTTCGAGCAGGTCGTGGGTTGCGGGCAGACGAAAGACGTTTTTTCCGTTATGAGTCAACGACATTTGCAATCGTGGGCAAGCCAGTGCCACCCGGGTGAACTGATCGGAAATATAACCGAATTCTGTTCCCTGTTTTTTTAGAAAATTTCGTCGCACCGGTGTGTTACAGAACAGATGACGAATTTCTATTTGTGTTCCCTGCGGACAGCCAACCGGTGTGATTTCACTGCGGGTGCCGCAATCGACAGCCAGTTCTGCGCCTATTTCCTGGCTTGCAGGCCGGGAACGAATACGAAATTTGCTCACTTCTGCAATCGAAGCGAGCGCTTCGCCACGGAATCCCATTGTCTGCACGCAGAACAGATCATCCGCCTGTTTCAGTTTACTGGTCGCATGAGAAGTCACCGCCAAGGGCAGGTCTTCTGGCAGCATTCCTTCGCCATCATCGACGATACGAATCAGTTCTGCGCCACCCTGCTCAATTTCGACATCGATTCGGGAACTGAGCGCATCGAGACTGTTCTCCAGCAGTTCTTTGATGACACTGGCCGGGCGTTCGATCACCTCGCCGGCTGCGATTTTATTCACCACAGCCGGGCTAAGTACCTGAATTCGATTTATCCTCTCCATAGGGCCGCTTTGCTCCATTATGGCCAGACCGTTATTACATGTTCAAAAAAACTCGCAAAAAATAGCCTGCGACCACCTCCTGCACACTAAGTGTTTCCCATTCTGCGGAACCGCAATCTTTCAGCGGGTACGCCAATTGCCCAATTTTAACCAGTCTTAGCTGGAAGGCAATTCCTTTGCAACCTTCTCCGGGGCTTCTGCTGGAAATGGACCTAATACTTCTCCTTTTGGATTTGAGGAATCTGGATTCTGTAACTGGTTTTTGTTTTCATCGATGCCAAATTCCTGTTTCAGCTCCTGACGACGGATTGCAACCTGACGATCAAATTCGCTGAGCGCATCGAGTGCCCGATCCCGTGAAGTGACCAGACCGATAATCAGGTATTGCGTAATCGCGATTCCAAAACAGACCCAGCCTTCGGGGCCATCGAAAATAGCGGAAAGAATCGCAAAGACCGGAGAGGCTCGATTGAGATGTTGGCAGATTAATCCTTTGAAAAAAGGATAGCATTGTTCACGGGTACAATTCCATAAACCCTTTTTGCGATCGTATTTCAACGCAGGCGGACCAGGGTGTATAATCGCAAACAGTTCCTGATCGGGCATCATTTCAATCACGCCAATCGCCATCATGATTCGCATCCCGGTAATCCACGGGTTTGAAAAGTCGGTATCTGTTCCTGATCCCAAATTTAGGAGCTCGCCGAAAATTGCCATTTCCATATTTTTTGTTGCAGCGAGCAACACCAGCGACGCCTTGAACCACTGTTCCAGGTCTTTTTCGAGTTCTTCATCAAGTTCCTGCACGCGAAATATTTTTTGCATGATAAAGCGAAAAACAGGTATTGCGATCAGCCCCAGTATCACACGGAAAAATGGACGCAAGACCGGCGCAAGGTATATTTTCATAAACCGCGGCGTGAACAGAAAACGAAACATCGACCACATTATGTTTGGTTCATCCGGCTAAAGCGTGCTGTTGATGAGATCAAGTCATCGAAAAAACGGTCATGAAATCGTTCATACACAGTAAGGAGAATTGAATCCCGGCACGGTTGTATTTTTCCCAGCCGTAACCACAGGGGAACTCTTGAAATTTACGCAAACCGCAAAGGAATTAACCGTTAATAGTACAAAGACGACAAAAACAAAAAAAGCCACAGAGTTCCCAGCACGGCTGGTTCATTCTGATAGCCGTAACCAAACTGATATTTTTCTAAAATTTGCGAGCCGTTCGCAAACTTTTACCGTTAGTAATACAGAGGAAAAAGGTAACTATTTAGTGATGTTTGGTTTTGCAGGAATTTATGTTGTTTGTAGGGGCTGCTATTGCGGACCACCGCAGAAATAGGAGGATCCACCTCTCATCGTGATCCGCAATAGCGGACCCTACGCCAACGCTGAATAGTTACGGAAAAAGAGGAATAAAAAACAAAAAAGTGGAATTAATAGCAACCCTGTTTCTCTTTGCGACTATCTTTGGAAAAGCATCCCACAGGAGAAATAAACGCCACGCTCGCTTCTTTTTTCTCTGTGCTCTCGGTGAGATCTGTGGCTAATGGGCTTCCTGGAAACCAGGAAGCCCACAATTTCCTATTTTAATTCTTTGGCGAATTGGGAGCATCTTCCCTCTCTGGATAATTCCGTTTTATTCCTCGGGGGCTGTTTTTTTCGGGTATCCTCCCCAGACCAGTTTTTTGGCGGCTTTGTTTGATTTTCCTGATTCCAGAATACGGAGAATTTCCCGGATGGAGTGATTTGTGTGAAGGACTTTTTCCAGTTCCTTCACTTTCCCGGCAGGGATATGGTGCGAGCCTCTGCCGGGACCGGTTTCGACAATGCCTCCTTTTTGATCGTAGACAATCCACAAAATAGTCCGATCATGCACCTTGACGCGAGTCTTGACCGTATCAGCGTTTTTTCCTTTTGCCCGATTCGCATTGATCGAATAGGAATCAGGTTTTTCAAACATGATTCCGACAATATTCCAGTCTTTTCCACCACCAAATGGCCACATATAATTCTCCTGAAGATACAATTATCTTTTT
>WFOZ01000955.1 GCA_015487825.1 Planctomycetaceae bacterium | reverse complement strand
GAGATGTGTATAAGAGACAGGGCCTGGCGGATCCTCCCGCTATCCCCTTCTCCGATCAATTCTGTGCCACTCTCAACCCCGGCGATGCGACAATCCATCACTGCGAAGTAATTCACGAATCTGCTCCAAACCAGACAGACCAGTCACGACTCGGACTACTGTTTGTCTATCGTGGGGCACATACACAGACAGATCAACAACTGAATTCAGCCTATACCGATGCTGTCACAACAACTCCACCAGCGTGAAGGCAAGCCAACAAGCAAATCACCAACTTCGAACTATCACGGACACTTGGAGCGTTCCTAAAAAAAATTTCTACGCTTCAGGCTTGTATAGTAGCCTTTTGAATCAATACTCGTGAAATACCGGGGAAAGATGTAGAAATCTCCCTCTTAAACAGAACTCCAGTGACAGAATCGGAAAAAATCCGTATACTTTCGCTCAACAAGATGCCTTAAAATGGAATTTAATATCAGGGAAAACCGTAACAATTCAGTGACCCCGAGAGGGCCTGTTGAAGTTCACTGAAGTTATGCCCTCGTAGTATGGAGTAAACGGTAATGGAGTCAGGAGGGCAGGATGCTCGCTTTTATCGCATTGATAATCAGCACGAGCAGAATAGAACATCTGAATCGCAACGTCTTGTCGACCCGGCACTGGATCGGCCGCGCTGGGGCCACATCGAAAAAGACGAAACTCCGTTAGGACAGGCGATTTGCTCAACAGTTGACTTCCTTAAAAACCGCCAGCACGAGCAAGGCTACTGGGTCGGAGAACTTGAGGGAGATACGATTCTTGAATCGGAATATATTCTCCTGTTAACATTTCTCGGGGAAGAAAAAACCGAGAATGTAAAGCTGGCCGCCCGCTATATTTTACAGCAACAGAGTGAACATGGCGGTTGGTCGCTTTACCCGGGAGGCCCGCTGGAAATCAGTGCCTCGGTAAAAGCGTACTGGGCACTCAAAATCGCAGGGCATTCTTACGAAGCGGAGTACATGGCTCGCGCGAGAACTGCAATTATCAACGCAGGTGGTGCAGAGCGAATTAACAGTTTTACCCGCTACTACATGGCGTTACTGGGACAATTAAGTTACAGACAATGCCCGGCGGTTCCTCCTGAATTAACACTGCTTCCCCACTGGTTCCCCATTACGATTTACGACATGTCCGCCTGGTCGCGGACCATTATTGTTCCACTCAGTTTGTTGTGGGCCTACAAGCCGCAACGTCAGTTGCCGAGCGAACTATTGATTGACGAACTGTTTATCAAACCACCCCAAAATTTAAACGCAGTACCGGATGTAACCGATAAAGTCGATAATTTAACTTACCAAACCTGGGTCCCCTGGGCATGGATTTTTCGGCAAGTAGACCGTACGTACAAACTGTTTGAAAAACTTGGTTTTCCGCCCTATCGACGAAAAGGAATTCGTGTCGCAGCGAGTTGGATACTCGAACGCTTTCATCGCAGTGACGGACTTGGTGCAATCTTCCCGCCCATTATCTGGTCGCTGGTGGCGTTAAAATCTCTCGGCTTTGAAGAAGATTCCGACGAGTTTGTCGCCACACGCAAACATCTGGATGAACTCATTCTCGGTAATCGAAAACCACACCCGGAAATTATCAGCCAGACAGAATTTACATCTTCAACACCAAACAATACAGAGCCGTCTGAAGAAACAATTCGCCTGCAACCGTGCCATTCCCCCGTCTGGGACACCGCGATTGCGTCTCTGGCATTGAGTGAAACGGAGCAGATCGATTGCGAAGAAGCTCTTGAAAACGCGGCTCAGTGGCTGCGCAGCAAAGAAGTTCGCAGCAAAGGAGACTGGAGTATTGCTCATCCCAATACCGAACCGGGCGGATGGTATTTTGAACATAATAACGAGTTCTATCCCGACATCGACGATACAACGATGGTACTGATGGCACTCTCGAAAAATCTTCCCAGCGATTTACATGCAGACTGGTTTGCAGAATTTGTGCCAAGTTCTGAGGAAGACGAGGAAGCGAAACTGACAACACTTGTTTCCGGAAAAACAAATCAGTGGCAAACCGCCATTGCTGATGTGACCCGTCTGCAGCCCACACTCGATGCGTTACGGCGGGGCGTACAATGGTTGCTGGCGATGCAATCAGAAAATGGAGGTTGGGGCGCATTCGATGCAGATAACGATCAGGAAATATTAACCCGCGTCCCGTTTGCAGATCATAATGCAATGATCGATCCTCCCACTGCTGATATCACTGCACGGGTCCTGGAATCGCTGGCGATGCTTGGGATTGATCGTTCTCATCCTGCAGTCGAACGCGCCATCGAATTTATCTGGAAAGAACAACAGGAAGATGGGAGCTGGCAAGGTCGCTGGGGCGTAAATTATATTTATGGCACCTGGCAGGTACTGGTTGGCTTAACCGCGATTGGTGTTGACCTCGAAGACCCACGTTTACGAGATGCGGCTCATTGGATTAAATCGGTTCAACAATCAAATGGCGGATGGGGAGAGACTCCTGAAACCTACGAAAACTCCTCGTTGAAAGGAACCGGGCCTGTTACCGCATCTCAGACAGCTTGGGCAATTATGGGGCTGATGGCTGTTGGACAGACAGGTTCTGATGCAGTCCAGCGAGGCATTCAGTTCCTGCTCGATACGCAGCAGGCGAACGGCATCTGGCTGGAGCCGGAATTTACCGGAACCGGATTCCCACGAGTTTTCTATTTACGATACCATCTTTACCCGGTTTACTTCCCTTTAATGGCCTTGGCTCGTTATCGTAGATGTCAGAAGCTGTAGTATTTAATTGGACGTCACGGCTCTGTAAGCCGTGCGAGTGGATCTTCAAGATTTATTTTTATTGATCAGTCTTTTTGATTCTCTCCGAAAACAAAGGATTCCGTACACACTACTGCATCTTCAATCCTTAATTTGAGGATCGACACCATCGGATAGTGCAACAACGAAAGCACGGACCAACAAAACTTCCCCCCAATTTAAGGCCTGAAAAGGCACTACACATTCTACGAATCACGGCTCACAGAGCCGTGGCACTTCTTTACAGAATTGAAGATCTACCAAAAGGATTCAGGAGCCGGTGATGAAAAAAATGCCCGGACGTTTAGGGTCGCTGCAGGCACGTGATGTCATGTGCCCGGAAGTACTCGTCCTTTCCGAAAGTATGCTTCTGGAAGAGGCCACAAAATTGTTGAAGTCTCACAAACATTCCGGGGCTCCCGTGGTCAACTCGCACGGCAAACTGGTCGGCACGTTTTCATTGCGCGATCTGACTGGTGTAAAAAACCCAAAAAAGTCTGATACGCAATCATACAAGGAAGCAGATTCCGGTATCATCACTGCAGAAGCGATGGCTCACATTATCGAATCGAAAATTGAAAGAGAAACCGTTTCGCAGCGGATGACCAGAAATCCTCCCTCTGTCACCGAAAACGCTTCCCTGATCGATGTCGCCCGCCTGATGTGCAGTTTTCACACTCACCGCATCCCGGTCACCACTGCAAGTTCAGAACTGACGGGCATCATCACCACCATGGATGTCCTCGCTGCGCTGGTACATACCGCTGATGAGTTGAACGAATAATGAAGTTTGCTGAATTATTGTCTTCACCTGGACTTCACGCTTTGGCGTAAACTCCAGTAAGCTTTATTGGGTATTAATCGTGGAATCATGATCGAGGGCTGAGGCTGCAAAGTAGTATCAAGACAAGAGTGATCGCTAATAAGGAAAAGTAAGCTGCCTTGATATCAACTTTCCCCTGCGATTCACCAAGTCCAAAATAAAGGCCAAGGCGATGCCATAGAAAAAAACCACACGGCACCGTAAGTGTACCGAATAGCCACAAGGTCCAGGCAGAATCTCCGTACTTTAACATTTCTCCCGCATCACCAATGCGATCAAACGATCCCACACCAATATACGAACCGTTGGCGATCAGACAAAAGCCGGCCCAAAAGCGAACCAGATACTCGCCCGGCATTTTTGCGAAGCTGAAGACACTCCAGGCACAAAGTGGGATGGCGATACCGATCACAGGACCAGCCCAGACAACCACCAAAGGGTGCGGATTCGGTTCGATATCGGTACGGGAAATGGCAAGAGGATGTAAAACCACTTTCTGCACTTCCCCACCCGTTGCCCAACCTGCCAGCATATGCCCGAGTTCATGTACTCCCATCATCGCAAACCAGCAAAGCGGGATAAACGTAGTGATGAGTACAATTTGATGAAGTCGCTTCATTCAGGCTCCTGTCAACAAAACTGAAAAGGAAGTACCTGCTTCTAACCCGGATAATCTGGAACCAAATAAAATTAAACCCAGCACGGCTGGTTCATTCTGATAGCCGTTCGCAAACTGATATTTTTCAATAATTTGCGAGCCGTTCGCAAACTTTTACCGTTAGTGATACAGAGGCCACGGAGAAAAAATTCTCGTAAAGATGTGGAGAAGTAACAGACTGACAATTCAGTCCCCTTTGATAATTTTCTTTTCTCTTTGCGTCTGAGCGTGAAATTTTTTGAATCAGAAACCGTTATCCAATAACGAAAAACGAGACAGTCGCATTTCGTTGAATGTTGACTGGAAGTCCTTTATTTTCTCAGTGCTCTCTGTGTTTCAATCCCTTTTTTCTTTGTGAATTCTGAGTTTTCGTAGTAAAAAACATCCTGCCACTGTAGTGGACCCCATTCGTTGATAAGAGCCTCACCTACTCTGCCTGCTCAATTCGGTCAAAAACAATATCAACCATTAAATCGTGCAGTCCCAATGGAGGGCAGATGAGAAATGTAGCTTCAGGCCATTTTTTTTCAAATTCGGTTTTGAAGTTGTTCAGATCGTCGACAACATGCACACCTGCAGAAAGAAAATAAGGAAACAGCAGCACTTTTCTGGCCCCCCGCTCGATACAACAGGCAGCCCCTTCAGGAATTGTTGGATGAGCAAGTTCGAGAAAAGCATACTCGACAATCTGCTCTGAATGGGCAGCGTGTACCATATCCCGCAGACGAATCAGATCATCATTCGCTTCCTGCCGTCGACTACCATGTGCAATAAGCAAAATAGCTTTCTGCTGCGGTGATTGTTCGACTGACTGGCTCATGATAAAATTGCCCTGAAATAACCTTCATATATTATCGGCAGCACTTCTCGATAAGAAAAAGCAGCCCAGGTAATTCTAACCGCCGAATGGCCTCCTTGCACCTGTCAAACATGGTCGCACAAACATGGATGAACCTGCCGATGGCGAGATCAACGATTTCAGAGGTCAATTCGCCGATAGCCCCCCATACTACGTTGCTTGTTATGCCGCGTATTTTTTGTGCGGTTACCCGATGTACCACCGCCATTCACTGGGGCCACAAACGAAACATTTTTCAACTCAAATTGGTTGCCATTGTCTGAGCTAACCCGGTTATGCGTCCTTTATGTGTGTGTGATATCGCAGTGTGCGAAGAAATGGACACTATTCTCTTCGCCCTCATCAATGAATCGGGCAATCTTGTTGAGCGGCATAGACATCTTACCCTCGCCATCAACAATAAACGCACAAGTTGGCGTGCTGCGTTCAGGGATCATCGCTTGTAAGTCCGGGTGTGCTGGCATGTAATCGTCATAGTCAATCCAGTGATAGCGATTGCTGGTCTCACTCCGGATGACTTCACCGACATACGCCCCCGCATAAAGCACGGTACTATGCCACTCGTCCTCGACGATTTCATTCTTGTGACGATGCAAGTAACCCAGATAGGCGTCAACGCACTTCAGACTTTCAAGCGACAAGTCCAAAGCGTCACGCTGGAGCTGTTTCGAAAAGCAAATCGGCTTTGCATCTTTGAGTGCCCCGGCAAACGCGGCGGCGAATTCACAGAAGATATCGTCGATTTCAGACATGTTGGATTTGAGTCAAACTTGTCAATGACCTGCACAATATTGAATATGACGCCCACGAGGCATCATATTTCGCCAATTGGGGATTTCGTGTTTTCGGGGTTCACACTTCACATGATACTGCACAAAACAGTACTGTAAAGAGTTACTCCGGCTAAGTGGCCTAGAGTGGGTAAATG
>WFOZ01000954.1 GCA_015487825.1 Planctomycetaceae bacterium | reverse complement strand
TGAGTATCTATATGTATACTGCAAATCGCAAGATGACGTTGAGGCGGTTTGGAAATCGCATGTCTCTGATATAAAAAAGAAATTGATCGATATCGGCAATAAATTAATATCGCAATACAGTAACCAAGAAGAGCTTCAAGCGGCATATACAAAATGGTTTAGAGATAATAAAGCATATTTATGGCCATTAGATCGTTATAAATATATTGACAAAACAGGTGTTTATACAGGTAGCCAGAGCGTTCATAACCCAGGGAAAGAAGGGTATAGATATGATGTAATTCATCCTAAAACAAAAAAACCTTGTAAAGAACCTCTTATGGGATATCGATTTCCAGAAGAAACAATGAAAAAACTTCTGGAAGAAGGCAAAGTCTTATTTGGTGAAGATGAATCCAAAATTATTGAGCTTAAAGTCTATGCGTCAGAATACCAAGAAAAGCTCGCCAGTGTTTTAGATCTGGATGGAAGGCTCGGTGCTTATGATATTAAGAGGCTCTTTCCAGAATTAAAAAAAGCTTTCACCAATCCTAAACCTGTACGATTACTATCACACTTTATTCCATTTATTCTTAAAAAAGCCGACGACATCATCCTCGACTTTTTCGCCGGCTCATGCACGACCGCCCACGCTGTTCTCGATCTCAACAAAGAGGACGGTGGCAACCGTAAGTTCATCATGGTGCAGTTGCCCGAACCGTGCGACGAAAAATCCGAGGCGTTCAAGGCCGGGTACAAAACCATCGCCGATATCGGCAAGGAACGCATCCGGCGGGTTATCAAAAAGATTAAAGAACAACCACAGATGAACACGGATGAACACGGATATGAAAACAATGACTTGTTCAGTCAGACTAAAAAAAATCTGAGTTCATCTGAGTCCATCCGTGGTTCAAAACAAGACCTCGGGTTCAAGGTGCTGAAACTGCACAGGTCCAATTTCGAGCCCTGGGAAAAACTCGACGCGGATGCTTCTGAAGAAGAAATCAGCATGGCGATCCAGCAACACCTCTTTCATATCGATCCCGAAGCATCTCAAGAGGACATTCTGTACGAAATCCTGCTGAAAGCCGGTTTCATGCCCACTGAGAAAATCGAAAAGCTGGTTTTAAGTGATGGAAAGCTGAAACCACAAATAAACACGGAACCACAGATAAACACAGATACACACGGATATAAGAAAGATGATAACCGGACTAAAGAAAATTTGAGTTCATCTGAGTCTATCTGTGGCTCCAAGATAGTTTATTCTATTGCAGGCGGCGCTCTTCTCATCTGCCTGGAAGACGAGATTACCCGAGAACTGATCGATGCTGTGGCCGAAGCGGAACCCATGCAGTTTATCTGTCTCGATCAAGGCTTTAAGGGCAACGACCAGCTAAAAACCAACGCTGTGCAGACCTTTGCCGCCCGCAACCAGGGACAGGACAAGGCACATCAAATCGTATTCCGGACGGTTTGAGAAAGGAAGGACGATGGGTAGCGAAAAACAGGATATGGCGCCACAAGGCGGTGAGGTGCTGATTTACAAAACGGATGACGGGCGGGTGAGAATTGACGTTCGTCTGGAAAACGAAACGCTGTGGACGACGCAACAGATGATGGCGGAGTTGTTCCAAACCAGCAAGCAGAATATAAGTCAGCATATTAGAAGCATTTACGAGGAAGGTGAGCTGTCACCTGAGGCAACTGTCAAGAAATTCTTGACAGTTCGAAATGAAGGAGGGCGACAGGTACGCCGAAGACTCGACTATTACAACCTCGACATGATTATCTCGGTCGGCTATCGGGTAAAAAGCCTGATCGCCACCCGTTTCCGCATCTGGGCTACCGAACGGTTGAAAGAGTATATCGTCAAGGGTTTTACCATGGACGATGAACGGCTGAAGAACCCGCCAGCGGCCGGTTCAGCAGTGCCGGACTATTTCGATGAAATGCTGGAGCGCATCCGCGACATCCGCGCCAGCGAACGGCGTATGTACCTGCGGGTGCGGGAGATTTTCGCCATGGCCGCCGACTACGAGCCGGCGCTTCCGGAAACAATGCGGTTTTTCAGCGTTATCCAGAACAAACTCCATTACGCTGTTACAGGCATGACCGCCGCGGAGTTGATCAAGGAACGAGCCGATTTTCTGAAGCCCAACATGGGACTGACTTCGTGGCAGAAAGATGAGGTGCGCAAGGCTGATGTAACAGTCGCGAAGAACTACCTCAAGGAAGACGAGATAGACAGCCTGAACCGTATTGTGACCATGTGGCTGGATTACGCAGAGGACCAGGCCAGGAGACGCAAACAGGTATTCATGAAAGACTGGCAGGAAAAACTGGACGATTTTTTACGCTTTAACGACAGGCGGGTTCTTGGCTATGCGGGCAATGTGAGCAAAAAGGAAGCCGATGAATTCGCTCGGCGTGAATATGACAAATTCGCCGCCCGCCGCCGGGAACACAAGGAATCTCTTGGCGCAGCGGAGAATATCAGGCAGCTTGAAGCAGCAGCGAGATTGCTTCCTGCGAAAAAGAAAAAAGGCAATGACCAATGAAACTCAAATTCGACTCCAGCCTTGAATACCAACTGGACGCAATCCGGTCTGTTACAGACCTGTTTGAAGGACTGCCACCAAAGCAAAGTGAGTTTGAAATTCGTTTCGACGCCCGGGCCGGTGAATTATGGAGCGAACTTGGAATCGCCAACCAGTTGCAGCTTGGCGCTGACCAGCTGCTGAAAAACCTACATACCATCCAGGAACGAAATGCGATTCCCAAATCCCGTTCCCTGTTTGAATATGATGACACTTACAGCTTTCCAAACTTCTCTGTGGAGATGGAGACCGGCACAGGAAAAACTTATGTCTATCTTCGCACGGTTTTTGAACTGAACCGCAAATACGGTTTCAAAAAATTTATCGTGGTCGTACCCTCAGTTGCCATCAGGGAAGGCGTGCTTTCATCCATTAATCTTATGAGAGACCATTTCAAGGGATTGTTCGACAACGCGCCCTTTGATCATTTCGTTTACAGCTCTAAAGACCTGAGCAAAGTTTGGCAGTTTGCAGTAAGCAATGAAATCCAGATCATGATTATTAATATCCAGGCATTCCAGAAAGACGCCGGGGATATTGAAGATTATTCGAAGCTGACAGAAAGTAAGCGGAAAAAGCTCAATGTCATCCATCAGGAACAAGACAAAATGTCCGGGCGCAGACCCATTGAGTATATACAGGCAACGAATCCCATTGTCATTATCGATGAACCCCAAAGCGTGGATAATACACCAAAGGCAAAGCGTGCCATCAAGACCCTGTGTCCTCTGTTTGCCTTGAGATACTCGGCCACCCATATTAATCCGTATAATCTACTGTATAAACTCGATCCTATACGCGCCTACGACATGCGCCTGGTAAAACAGATTGAGGTGTCTTCCATTCGTCCGGATGACAATTTCAACGATGTCTACATCAGGCTTGACAAAATCGACTATGCCAAAGGGGCTAAAGTTCCACATGCCAAAGCAACGATTCACGAAGATACCAGAAACGGCCCAAGAGAGAAAAAGATCACCCTCAAACAGGGAACTGATATCAGCCAGCAAACAAACCGGCCGGGATATGACGGATATCTCGTTACCAATATTTGTGCAGAAGCCGGTCTGGAGCATGTCGAGTTTGCTAATGGCAAAGTGCTTGAGCTTCAGCAGGAAGTAGGCGGCATGGGTGACGAAGTTATGAAAATGCAAATTCGCCAAACCATCGAGGAGCATTTCAAGAAAGAACGAAAACATAAGGATAAAGGAATCAAGGTTCTGTCGCTTTTCTTTATCGATAAGGTGGCAAACTACCGCTGGTACGATGATGAGGGCAATCCACGGAAGGGAAAACTGGCCCGGTGGTTTGAAGAAGCTTACCGGGAAATATCTCAAAAACCGTTCTACCAGGGATTGCTCCCTTACTCGGCGGAAGAAGTGCATGACGGCTACTTCGCCGCAGATAAGAAACGCGGAAAGGTAGTGAGTTTAAAGGATTCTTCCGGCAACACCAAGGCTGATGAAGAGGTTTATGAGCTGATTATGAAAGACAAGGAACGCTTGCTTTCTGAAGATGAACCGCTGCGCTTCATCTTCAGTCATTCCGCCTTGCGAGAGGGATGGGACAACCCGAATGTGTTTCAGATATGCACGCTCAGGGAAATGGGCACTGAACGAGAAAGGAGGCAGACGCTTGGCCGGGGCTTACGGCTTCCCGTTAATCAGGAAGGTGTCCGTGTATTTGACGATAGCATCAATAAGCTGACGGTGATTGCCAGCGAATCTTTTGAGAAATACGCCCGGGGCCTGCAGGAGGATATCGAAAGAGATACAGGTATCAAATTCGGACGAATTGAGAAAGTGGCTTTTGCCCTGCTGCTTGATCCTGCGACAGACCAACCCATCGGCCAGGAAGCCTCTGAAAATATCTGGAAAGTTCTTGTTGAACAGGGATATCTGGATGAGGCTGGCGACCTCACGAATAAATTTGTGCCAGAGGAAAAAGGATTTGAGCTTGAGCTTCCTCCAGTGATTGCGCCACTGCGCGCCGCAATCACTGATGAGATGAAGCGGTATATATTTAAAAATCGTGTCGTGAACGCCAGAGAAAAACGTACGCTCAAATATAACAGGTATGTTGAGTTAAATGAGGATTTCAAGGAGCTCTGGCAACGCATTAACAAGAAGACTCGCTATTGTGTCGAGTTTGAGACAAAAGATCTTGTCGAGCGTGCCGTCAATAAGGTCCGCAAGATGGATACTATTCAACCGGTTCGCATTCTCATTGACAAAACAGAAGTAGATATCAGTGAAGCAGGCGTTGAAGGTGGCCGTGTCATGGACAGTAAGATTGAGGTGGCCAAGACGCATCGATTTTTGCCTGACATCCTGGCCTTTCTGCAGCGCGAAACCGAACTCACCCGAAGTACACTTGTTGAAATACTAAAAACTTCTGGCCGTTTGAAGGAGTTTGCTATCAATCCCCAAGTATTCATGACGGAGACAGCCAGAGTTATCAACCGTGCCTTGCATGAAATGGTTGTGGACGGTATCAAGTATGAACAACTTGAAGGCCAGGTTTATGAAATGCGCCTTTTTGAGGAACGCGAGATCGAAGAATATCTGGCCAGGCTCTACGAGGTACAGAGCAAAGATGGTC
Source organism: Planctomycetaceae bacterium (assembly GCA_015487825.1). GTDB lineage: Bacteria > Planctomycetota > Planctomycetia > Planctomycetales > Planctomycetaceae > Rubinisphaera. The sequence continues at coordinate 931 of WFOZ01000954.1, read as the reverse complement.
GTACTCCTTATGATTATGTCCCCTTCGACTCTGAAGTTGAGCGTGAAGTTGCGGAAAGACTTGATGCAAACGAAAATGTCAAGTTCTTCTGCAAACTTCCCCGCTGGTTTGTCGTGCCAACTCCCCTGGGAAACTATAATCCAGACTGGGCTGTTGTAACAGAAAATGACGAGAAGCTCTACCTGATCCGGGAGACCAAGAGCACACATGACCGCGACAAACGACGTGAAACTGAAAACCGAAAAATCGATTGTGGGCAGGCTCACTTCAATGCCCTTGGTGTCAACTTCAAAGTAGCGACTAATATCCACGAGGTGCTGGCTCCATGAGGGTTCGGCAGGTGGAGATCGAAAGAATTCAGAGTATTATGGAGCTGAAGTGGGAGCAAAGACTGGAGCCGTAACGTTTTCAACGTCTTTCGGGGGCTTATCGCTAACGACAGCGCACCAGGTCCGGTGGGCACGTGCGAATGACGACAACCTCGCCTATAGTCTTCAGCAAGCTGAATACCTAAAACATCCGAATTGTCCGGCACGTGCATGGGGTCACGAAGGTCTATCCTGTCCCGGCGGACCTGCAACCACTCGTTCGGAAAGCGAGCGAGGCATTCTTTGCCCCTAACGTTTTCCTCTGTGAGGGGAAAACAGAACTTGAGTTTTTCCGGGGCGCTGAACGAAAACCCTCAACGCGTTGTAGACAAAGGACTTTCGGTGTGTCTTTTCTGGGGGGGGACTGGATTCCCGGAACGCCATGAGTCATCAACTATGCACAACTGTCCATCCGGTATATGCCGGTTGGGCTTTTTATTTTCAATGACCCCGACTTTTTAACTTTTCCCTCAAAAAAACAGCCCGTCAAAGCATCCGGCTTTAACGGGCTGGCATTGGGAGGAAAGCGCTTGGTTCGCTTTCCATGGCAGACACCGGGTTAG
>WFOZ01000953.1 GCA_015487825.1 Planctomycetaceae bacterium | reverse complement strand
ATCCTGAGAAGATCGATACGGTTGCGTTACGTCTAGCGATTGTCGATTTGATCAAATCGTTTGGTGCTCAGTATCCTCGTGGCGGCGAATACCTGAGGCGGCTCGAAGCATTGGAAGGGGAAGCGAAACAACTTGAAGGCAGCTTGAACGATTCTTTGAAGCAACAACTGATCGCTCTCCAACGTGAGGCTTTGCTGGACACTCCACTCTTAAATTTTGAGAAATTACTGCTGGTCAAACGAGCCGCAAATTCGCCCAAACTTGGGTTGCCTCGTAACTGGCAAAGTAATTCCAGCTTGTCCAAGACGGGATTCAATGACCAACTTGCCGTGCTTTCGCTCAAAAATTCTGAAGGTGAACTGCAAACGCTTTATCAACCTTCTGAAGGTCGTTTTATTGGCGATGTCGATTTGCATTTTGATGCTGATCGCGCATTGTTTTCGATGCCTGATAAAGACAAACGCTGGCAGGTTTTCGAAATTGGTATCGATGGAACCGGACTGCGACAACTGACCGGCGAACAACCCGATGTCGACAGCTACGATGCCTGTTATTTACCAAGCGGCAAAATTATCTTTGCATCGACGGCTTGCTTTATCGGTGTGCCTTGTGTGTATGGCAGTTCTCATGTTGCAAACCTCTATTTGATGAATGCAAAGGGTTCCGATATCCGGCAGCTTTGCTTCGATCAGGAGCATGACTGGTGCCCGACGGTTATGAACGATGGTCGGGTTTTATACACACGGTGGGAATATACCGACACGCCTCATTCCAATACGCGGCTACTTTTTCGGATGAATCCGGATGGGACCGAGCAGGCGGAATATTATGGCAGTAACTCGTATTGGCCGAACTCCTTTTTTTATACACGACCAATTCCGGGGCATCCGACGAAAGTTGTTTCGGTTGTTGGTGGGCATCACGACAACCCACGGATGGGCGAATTGATTATTTTTGATCCCGCCAAAGGACGCCGCGAGGCTGATGGAGTGGTGCAGCGCATTCCCGGTCGTTCCCAAAAAGTGGAACCGATCATTCGTGATGGTCTGACACAGGAAAGCTGGCCAAAATTTCTGCATCCTTATCCGCTGAGCGAAAAATATTTTATCGTCTCCTGCAAACCGACAGTAAAGTCTTCATGGGGGATTTATCTGGTCGACGTTTTCGACAACATGGTATTGATTAAGGAAACGCCGGATTTCGCTTTGTTCGAACCAATTCCGCTACGAAAAACGGTTCGGCCTCCGGTGATTTCCGATAAAGTCAATCTGGCAAGTAAAAAAGCAACGATTTACATTTCGGATATTTATGAAGGGGAAGGGCTCAAAGGGATTCCCCGTGGCGAGGTGAAGTCGCTGCGGATTTTTACTTACCACTTTGCCTACCAGAATATGGGGGGATTGCTGGGAGTGATTGGCATGGATGGCCCGTGGGATATTAAACGGGTGATTGGTACGGTGCCGGTGAATGAAGATGGGTCTGTTAAGTTTTTCGTCCCGGCAAACACGCCCATTTCGATACAGCCGTTGGATGAGCAGGGGATGGCAATGCAACTGATGCGCAGTTGGGCAACGGCGATGCCGGGAGAAGTTGTTTCCTGCACCGGTTGTCATGCACCTCGTAACGAAGCACCCCGCTCGGGACAAACTCTGGCACTGTTACAGCCAACATCAGACATCAAACCGTGGTATGGGCCGACACGTGGGTTCAGCTACGCGCGTGAAGTTCAGCCGGTGATCGATAAATATTGCGTGAGTTGCCACGATGGAAAACAGCAAGCTGCTGATGATGAGCACGTTCCAAATTTGCGTGGCGATGAGATGATTACAGACTGGAAGTCGATCACTCCGGGCAACGGTCGTAGTCACGCTGGAAAGTTTTCTGTTGGTTATGCACAGTTGCACCGTTTTGTTCGAAGGCCGGGTATCGAAAGCGATTACCACATGCTCGAACCGATGGAATTTCATGCGGAGACGACACAACTGGTGCAACTGCTTAAGAAAGGTCACCACAACGTAAAATTAGATGCCGAAGCGTGGGACCGGTTGATTACCTGGATCGATTTGAATTGCCCTTATCATGGCACCTGGGGAGAGGAACTGGACAATCCCGGCCCTCAACGTCAAAGGCGACGGGAGTTACTGAAACTTTATGGCGGAATCGATGTCGATCCGGAAGCAGTGCCACCAGCGCACGGGCAACCGGTTCAACCTGTTCTCCCTGCTGCGTTATCATTGAATAAAGCAGTAAAAGTTGATTGTCCCGGCTGGCCGTTTGATGTCAGTGAAGCAAAACGCCGGCAGATTGCAGCAGGTCAACCGATCAAACAGAAGGTTGATCTTGGCGAAGGAGTTACGATGCAACTGATTCGTATCCCGGCCGGTCAGTTTGTCATGGGAAATCGAAGTGGTGCTGCCGGCGAAAAAGTTCCCGTTCGAATGCAGATAGACCAGCCTTTCTGGATGGCATCTTTTGAAGTTACGAATCAACAGTTCAATCAGTTTGATCCGAATCATGACAGCCGCATTGAATCGAAAAACACATACCAGTTTGGCATTCATGGATATCCCGTGAACAAGCCGGAACAACCGGTTGTGCGAGTTTCCTGGAATGAAGCGAATGCTTTTTGCGACTGGCTGTCTGAAAAAACCGGGCAGAGATTCTCGTTGCCGACGGAAGTTCAATGGGAATACGCCTGCCGGGCCGGCACGGAAACGGCAATGAACTACGGCGATTTAGATACGGACTTCTCTCGGTTTGCCAACATGGCCGATGCCAAATTATCGGAATTTGCCAGCGATCCCTACACCGTCGATAAGCCGTTGAAAAATCCTCCCAAGTATGACGACTGGATTCCTAAAGATGCAAGATTCAACGATGGTGCTTTGCTGAGTATTCCACCGGGGACGTACTTGCCAAATGCCTGGGGACTTTACGACATGCACGGCAACGTCAGCGAATGGACTCGCACGAGCTGGGAATCGGACAACAACCGAAAAGTGGTACGCGGCGGCTCGTGGCGCGACCGACCGCAGCGATCCACTTCCGGTTTTCGAATCAGCTACCAACCTTACCAGCGAGTTTACAACGTCGGATTTCGCATCGTTTGTGAAATCGCAACTGAGAAATAACCTCGTTCCCAAGGTCCTGCTTGGGAACGAGGAATTGAACCACGAATGGACTCGAATAAACACGAATGAAATCATTCCATCACACTTTCGATTTTTCAGTTTGTTGTAGGATGGCGTGCTTGCACCCATCTTCGTGTGCCGAGTTGCGTTCAATGAAAAATAGGGTTCAACGTGGTTTTTAGTACTTGGGTTGATTTTCTGGCAAATGAGGACATGCTGATGTTTTTCACACCACCTTAAAAGGAGATCACCAGCATGCCTCGCGATCTAATATACCAAACTCTCG
>WFOZ01000952.1 GCA_015487825.1 Planctomycetaceae bacterium | reverse complement strand
GTTCTTTTTCCCTGAAACAAACTGATCAATAATAAAGGCCGCTTCTTTTCCATCAGCCGCACTTCGTACAACCAGCCCTTTTCCCCGCAATGCGTTGCCAGCTGCAAAAACAGATCGGCGGTTTGTGGAGTAGGTCTCTTTATCAACATCAATCCCTTTGCGAGCAGCCCGTAATCCAAGAGCTTCAACCTGTTCCTTCGAGACCTTGCCGATTGCCAGTAAGACCGCATCAAACTGATCACAAAGATCAACCAGTTGCTCTTTCTCGTTGATCGCTGTTTCGGTTCGCAGTTCGATACCCAGGCGGACAATCTGGTTGATTTCTGCATCCAAGACGCTTCTTGGCAGGTCTTGTTCACTTTCTTCAATACGAAGCCGCCCGCCGAGTTTCTCCCGTGCTTCGATAAACGTACAGGCGTGTCCGGCGCGTCTGAGATAATAGGCAGCCGCCAATCCGGCCGGACCGGAACCAACCACCGCAACGCTTTTGCCGCTGTCCGGTTTACAGGGAGGCAGATAAGGGTTATCGGTCGCCAGATCTTCATCGGCAACGAAGCGTTTGAGATCACAGATGGCAACCGGTCCATCTGCCCCTTTGCGTCGGCAACCTTTCTCGCACGGCTTAGGGCAGACCCGCCCCAGAATCGCAGGGATGGCGATATCTTCTTTGACGGTGACGATTGCATCTCGCAGTTCCTCATCGCCAATCTGTTGCAGCATCAACGGAATATCCATGTGTGCCGGGCAGGCAAAATCGCAGGGCGCCCGGCAATCTCCCACGTGCTCACTCATCAGCAGTTCCAACGCCGTGCGGCGGACGGTGGCGATCTCTTCGGTTTCGCAATCGATTTCCATCCCTTCGACAACTTTGGTTCCGCAGGCAGGAATTAATCTTCCCGAGCGACTATCTTTAACGGTGCAAACCTGACAGGAAGTGGACGGTTCGTAACCTTTGAGATAACAGAGAGTCGGAATTTCGATTCCGATTTTCTCGGCTGCTTCAATGAGGTTACTTCCGGCTGGAACTTCTATTTCCTGATTGTCTATTTTGATTTTAACCACTGATGGTCACCTTATTTCGGATCCGAGGCGATGAAGACGGCGTCTTCAGGACAAACCTGGTAACAGGTATCGCATCGCGTACAGAGGTCCATGTTAATCGTGTGTTGTTTGTAGGGCGTCATCGGGATGGCATCGACCGGGCAGTGCTGAGAGCAAAGCGTGCAGCCGATACAGGCATCGTTGATACGGTAATCGATCAATTCGGTACATTTCCCGGCTGGGCAATACCCTGCGATATGTGCTTCGTACTCTTTCCGGAAGTATTTCAGAGTTGAAAGGACCGGATTGGGAGCGGTTTTACCCAGACCGCAAATGCTACCCGCACCGACCATTTCCGAGAGTTCTTCAAGTTGCTCTAAATCTCCCTTGCGTCCCTTGCCGATGCACAGCCGCTCAAGAATATCGAGCAGCCGTTTCGTACCAACGCGGCAGAAGGTACATTTTCCGCACGACTGATCCTGTGTGAATTTGAGGAAATAGCGGGCGATATCGACCATGCAGTCAGCATCATCCAGAACAACCAGGCCGCCGCTTCCCATAATCGCCCCAACGGCTGCCAGCGATTCATAATCGATCGGAGTGTCCGACAACTCAGCAGGAACGCAACCCCCCGAGGGACCACCAATTTGCACCGCTTTGAACTGGCGACCTTCTTCAACTCCGCCGCCAATCTCTTCTACAACCTGGCGGATCGTCACTCCCATCGGAACTTCAATCAGACCGCCGTTTTTGATTTTTCCCGCCAACGCAAAGACCTTTGTTCCTTTGCTCTTTTCAGTGCCAAGCTTGGCAAATTCGCTGCCGCCGTGCCTGATGATCCAGGAAATCATCGAGAGTGTTTCGACATTGTTGATTAACGTCGGCTTTTCCCAAAGGCCACTTTCTGCAGGGAAAGGGGGGCGCAATCGTGGACTGCCGCGATGCCCTTCAAGCGAATGAATGAGTGCCGTCTCTTCGCCACAAATAAACGCGCCGGCTCCCTCTCGAACTTCAAGCTTGAAGCTGAACTGACTCCCCATAACCGAATCGCCCAGAATGCCCCGTTTTTCGCATTCGATGATCGCTGCTCTAACCCGCTTCACTGCCAAAGGATACTCGGCACGAATATAAAATATCCCCTCATTCGAACCGACCGTCAAAGCCGCAATCGCCATCCCTTCAATGACCCGAAACGGAATCGATTCTAACAGCACCCGGTCCATGAACGCGCCGGGGTCTCCTTCATCTCCGTTACAGATGACATACTTTTTAGGATCATCCTGACTGCGGACGGCTCGCCATTTGATGTGAGTCGGAAATCCACCTCCCCCGCGACCTCGCAGGCCACTCGTTTCAACTTCATCCAGAATCTGTTCCGGTTGAAGCTGCGTCAGACATTTATTCAAGGCTTCAAATCCCTGAAAGCTGACGTATTCGTCAAAGTCGAGCGGATTGAGTACTTCAAGATGCTCCATCGCCAGATGTTTTTGCGGACCAAGGAACGAGCAGATCGAATCGTCACGAGTATCTTCAGTATATTTTTCGAGGTGTTCTTCAAGAACGTCTGCATCTTCGTTTGTATGAAAGCGATCAATCAAACGCGAAACCGCATATTTCATCGGTCGAAAAAAGCCTCTTGGCTTAATATGTTTCAGCACAATACTGCGGGCCATTTCCGGTTGCACGTGAGTGTAAACCTCCGTATTTCCATCGGGCAAAATCAGTTCGACAAG
>WFOZ01000951.1 GCA_015487825.1 Planctomycetaceae bacterium | reverse complement strand
TCACCGCGACGTCTCAACAAGTGGGGGATCTTCAGGCCCCTCCGATTCATTTTACTGATGTATCGAAACAGCTTCAGGTGACAATGCGACACGGTCCGGGGCCACGCCATCGCTCGTTGGCAGAAGATACCGGCTCTGGACTTGCCTGGGGAGATTTCGATGCCGATGGTGATTGGGATTTATACATTGTCAATTTCCCCGATCCGCAAGATCCTGCGAGCGATGGTTCTAATCGGCTTTATCGCAACGATGGTGACAAGTTCGTTGATGTAACTGAGCAGTGCGGTGTGGGAGATGCTTCCGGTTTTGGAATGGGGGCATGGTTTATCGACTACGACAACGATGGCGACCAGGACCTGTTCGTTACCAATCATGGTCCCAACCGGCTATTTCAAAATCAGGGAGATGGGCGATTTATCGATGTTGCCAGCTCTGCCGGAGTGGCGGATCCGTTCTGGTCAACCGGTGCTGCTTTTGGTGATTTTAACCGCGATGGTCATCTCGATATTTTTGTTTGCAACTATGTCGAATTTTTTGCTCCTGAAGATAATGATCAACCAGCATCCGGAATGGGAGCCTATTCTGTCCCTTTTACTCTGAATCCTAACTCATTCGATCCTCAGCCCAATCGGCTTTACCTGAATCGTGGCGATGGAACTTTTGTGGATGTCGCGGTGCGGTGCGCTGTTGATGATCCGGAAGGTCGCAGCCTCTCTGCAACATTTTGTGATTTCGATTGCGATGGATGGCTTGATCTGTATGTGAATAACGATGTTTCAACAAACCGTCTGTTTCGCAATCCCGGCCTGAAGAAAACTCCTGACGATAATGAGGTTCAATGGCTGGAAGTCCTTCGTCCATTCGAAGATCATTCGACGGCTTCAGGAACGGCAGACCCCAGAGGTTCGATGGGGCTGTCGATTGGTGAATTCGGTTTCATGACAGATGCGGTTGATCGCTTCCCGGATATCTTCATCTCGCACTGGATCGCTCAGGAAAATGCGTTGTATCAAAGCACATCAATTGCTCCGGGAGAATTACTCTACCTTGATAAAACTCGTCAGGTACGCCTGGCGGAAATTTCACTTAACAAAGTAGGTTGGGGATGTGCAGTGGTCGATTTCGATCTGGATGGGTTACCTGATATCGCAGTAGCAAACGGCAGCACGTTGGAAAAGAAAGAGAACCCAATCCTGTTGGAATCGGAGCGGTTGTTCCTTTTCTGGAATGGTGGCAATCGTTTTCTTAACGTTGCTGATTCTGCAGGAGAGACTTTTTCTCAGGTACACAACGCACGTGGATTAGCGGCTGCCGATTTTGATGCCGATGGCGATATCGATTTTGCTGTTTCCATCAATCGTGGACAGCCATTATTGCTGAGAAATGATACCGAGACGGATCAGAAATCGCTGACAATCCGGCTGCAAGGGGCACCAGCGGTTTGCTTTGGTGCTGTCGTTGAACTGATCATAGACGATAAACCACAGTTTCGCTGGTACGGCTGCGATGTCAGTTTCCTGAGTATGCATGCTACAGATCTCCTGTTTGGCCTCGGTAATGCCCCGCAAGCTGACATGCTGATCGTACATTGGGCCGATGGTAAAACATCAACAGTAAAAAAAGTCTCGCCAGGCCGAATCACCATCGATTACACCAATGCTGACAGTCAGTAAACTTTGGCGTGCCCCAGTTCGTTTGACTGGATTAGATGAAAAACAGGCCCGCTTGCTCTGCTGTTATACAGTATAGTGCCCTGTTCAGGCTTTGATTTGAGGGTTGAATTTTCTTGGTCCGTGCTCCGTTGTCGCACTATTTCGTTGTACCAACTCAAAAATTAAGACCAGAAGATGCAAAAGGTTCCGTACTTCAAAAAAACTAAATATTTAACTTCATATGCAGAGTTTTCATCACACTGCAAATACAATATATTGACCAGACTATGCCGACCAGATTCTTCGTTGTGATGGTCGAATTTTATTTGTGCTCATATCAGCACTGGTTGTCCGGCAGCCAGAAAAGAGGCATACAGATAGTCGACTAATGAACAAGCATCATGGGTTTACGTTAATTGAGCTACTTGTCGTCATTGCGATCATTGCAATATTGGTTGCTCTCCTATTGCCAGCAGTCCAACAGGCTCGCGAGGCGGCTCGACGATCTCAATGTAAAAACAACCTCAAGCAATTAGGGTTAGCGCTCCATAATTACACTGACGCCAACAGGCATCTTCCGCCCGGGGCAGCAGTTGACCTAAGTGTCACCGCTACTGGCAACAACGGTTCCTGGGGTGTTCATGGGAGGATTTTGCCCTATATGGAAAAGGCAAGCTTGTATGAACAGATTGATTTATCAATCGGCTGGGACTTTCAGCCAATCATTAACGGAATCAGAATTCCCTCTTACACATGCCCAAGCGATCCAGGGACTGGTCAGGTTCGGACTTTTTCAGACTCCCGACCATCACTTGTTCCGACCACATATGGATTCAATTATGGGACATGGTTTATATTTGATCCCGCAACCGGCCAGGGAGGAGATGGGCTTTTTTATCCGAACGCATCCCTGTCATTCCGAGATGCAACCGATGGCGCATCCAACACACTACTAATTGCTGAAGTGAAAGCATGGACGCTTTATACCCGAAATGCGGGGCCTCCCAGTACCACAGCGCCAATGACTGTTGCAGATGCTCTTGTTGCTGTGGCTTCAGGAAGTCAGCTCAAAGGGACTGGTCATACAGAATGGCCAGATGGACGAGTCCACCACTCAGGCGTAACCACAACGCTTACTCCAAATACCTCTGTTGGCTTCACAAGTGGGGGCAAAATTTATGACGACTACAATTCCTGGCAGGAAGGTAAAAATGGAATCGCAGGAAATCCTACTTACGCAATTATCACATCACGCAGTTATCACACCGGGGCAGTCAACATTGCATTGTTTGATGGTTCGAGCCGATCAATCAGTGAAAACATCGACCTAAGCGTCTGGCGCTCGCTTGGTACACGATCAGGTAACGAAATTGTCGGAGAATTTTGATAAAACAAGCAACAAAACGAGGGTTTACCGATTTGTTCTCTTTTTGAGTTTCCCTGCCCCTGTATTCTGCTGGAAATAATCCCAAACCTGGGACGACCACTCGATAAGTAAGTGAAAAATTGGAAGAATAGAGATCTTTCCCTCGCTTACACAGCGAAATACATTTGCCGGATTGATTTCAGAACGATTTTCTGTTTCACTAATTCAAAGCTCAAGGCCAGCTGGGGAGAGCAATTTCTCGACAGGAGCCCCTTTTCTTTTAAGTTTTTTTGCGATGGCTAGAGCAGACTGAGTCGCTTCTTTTTTCAAGTGAGGAATCTGAATCGCTTTGATCGACAATTTGAGACCACCCCAGCTTGGATGAAGTGTGAGCACACTCAGAACAAGTTTCTGTTCCTCTGGACGACGAGAGACATCAAATGCAGTCTGGCACATCTGAACCCGTTGCTTTTCAGGCATTGTGAACTTTCTTGCCAGGCCGATATATCCCCGCAGCGCACGAACCTGGTATTTTTCTGCTGGAGCATCCTTGGCCAATGCAAGAAGCACAGGAGCAGCATCGACACCGTTCCACTTACCCAGCAGACGGCTGGCGGTATCCTGAAGTTGAGGATCGTTACTCATTGCTGCTTCGCCAAGTGTCTTCAAGGAATTGGAGCCGCCGACTTCACTTAGAATTTCAAGCACAGCACTTTTCTTCTCTGAGGGAGCTTCCCCCAAAGCTACTGTGAGTTTTGCTGCACAAGCCTCGCGGTCTGGCATCCGAACGCTGGCAGCTTTTAAGGCCTGTTGAGCCAACGGGAGGTCTTCAGGGTGTTTCGGCTTGATGAACTGAGCGACGAGAACGGAAAGCTGATCCAGGGTAATTGTTTCTCCCAGCGCGACCAGGGCGGCGGCACGAATGGAGTCGTCAGAATTCTCCAAAGCCTTTAACAGATCCGGTACTGCTTCGATACGTCTTCGCCCGACCAGTTGAATCAATAACGGATAAGACTTCGCATCGGTTTTTGAAAGCGAAGAGACAATTTCTGAGTCGATCGTTTCGTCAGAAATATCTGCCAGTGCGTTCATTGCAGCTTGAGCCAGTTCGTCATCATCTTCGGTGGCTAATTTCAATAGAGGCGAAAGGCATGATACGTTTCCAATGCGTCCCAGTGCAGCAAGAGCGGAAAGCTGAACTTCTCTGGGGCCTTGCTGACTGGCATCCAACACGGCTGATAGAATCACGGTTTCTTCCCGATCAGCCATGGCATAAATAATCAGGGCGGCACGTTGTGGTGTCGCCTTTGTCAATTCAGCTACTAAAGCCTTGTCGAGTTCTTCTCCGGGAAATTCTCGGGCGGTGGTTAAAGCAAGCTGAAAAAACTTCTTGTCTTCTGATCGGAATTGTTCGAGTAATAGTGGTAAACCATCCTGATTTCGAGCAAGAATTGCTCCTCGTGTTGCTTCAATGACTCTCTGTTTGGGAAGATCTGCTTTACGAATTTCGTCGTAAATTGTTACCGCCTGAGCCGACTTGCCTTCCAGGTGCAGTCGCTCGGCACAAAGTACATACCCTTCGGCAACAGCCGAACGAACGTTATCAGGAGCAGTCACTAATGCTGCCTGCAATGACTTGGTTGCAGAGTCATTACCGATTTTTCCG
>WFOZ01000950.1 GCA_015487825.1 Planctomycetaceae bacterium | reverse complement strand
TTCATCAACAAAAGCAGCCCCGGCATGTGTATGACTGAAGGCGATAATCAGTTCTGGCGATTTCAGCGAAAGTTCATCCAGCAGTTTTTTTTGAAATGATTGAAACAGCGTCTCTTTTCGCCACCAGCCCAAATCGAAATCGAGTAGTACGAGCGGCGTTGAATGTTCTTCCGATGCAAGGCTGATTGCAGTCACGTTGAGTGGCTTGTGGATCGATTCCGCCTGATCGTGTTTTGCAGCTCCCCAGTTTCTGGAATAGATTTCAACCGGCGGCGTAATATCTCCCCGCGCGATACCAATTCGCCCGGAAAACGCAGGGTGCGAAACTTCCGGATTGCCGGGATTTCGTTCGCAAACAATTCGCCCCGCTTCTTTGAACTGCTTCATTGATGTTTTCTCTCAATCTATCGTAGGCTGGGGTCTTGACTCAGAAACAGTAGGGTACGCTGTGCGTACCAATCATTGACTTTATATGACTACATTGGCAACTTCATTTACCGAAAATGGTACGCACAGCGTACCCTACTTGCTTCCTTGATGTTTTCTCAATCTTTTTTACCGTCTTCGTAATGATAATGGCGCAGATAGGCAGATGAAAATCTTTCTTTGAATTTGGGGGTAGAGTGATAAGGTTTACTTGGCGACCAATAACCTTTTTTTACTACCCAATCGTAAATGGAAATATCCAATGGATATTCAGTTAATATTCCGGTAAGTATATTTTCATCAATCCATGACTCTGCTTTTTCGAAAGTAATAAATACAGCTGAAGCATGAGTTGCACCAGTCCCCAGGAACACCCAGACATGATCTTCCTTGCATTCACTCATTACACTTATCTCTTATCGAAAACGACGTGGGGTTCGCCGTGCGTACCATTTTCAGTAAATGAAGTTGCCAAGTAGTTGTCAAAAACCAATGATTGGTCCGCAATAACGGACTCCGCAAACTCATTGTTCCTCGTTCCCAAGGTCCAAATAAAGCTCCTGCTTCACGTCGGAACAAAACATCGACACCTACCTGCAATCAACGCTGACCGCCCAACTCACAGGTAACCCAATCCCCAAACTGATATAATGGCCTGTGAACGGTTATGCTTCAAAGCTGCTGTCCAGACGCAACCATAAGTCTTCTTTATAGAGCAAAACATAAAACATCTCAGGGAAACATTTCAAGTAATTCGTTGATAATCCATATTCACCCTTGACCTTGTAGTATGGTACGGGCTTTATACTGGCAATATGGGGACCGAACTATGAAATCATTTACTATTGGACAAGTCGCCAAGCAAGCTGGAGTTGGTGTTGAAACCGTCCGTTACTATGAGCGAGAAGGTTTGCTCGAACAGGCAGAAAGAAAGGCTTCTGGTTATCGTCAGTTTGATGAACGAGTGGTTGACCGATTGCGATTTATTCGTCGAGCAAAAGAACTTGGTTTCACACTGAAGGAGATCAAAGAATTACTTCTGATGCAAGTTGACCCTACCATCACTTGTGCTGATGTGAAAAGCCGAGCAGAATCGAAGATAGCTAATATTGAAGAGCGCATTCTCTCTCTTCAAAAAATGAAAAACGCTCTCGTAAAACTTACAAAGACATGCGGTGGAGAAGGACCGACCAGCGATTGCGTGATATTGGAATCTTTGCAACCAGTGCAAAACAATAATTCTGTGGAGGATTGAAAATGCCAGACAAACGAAAAATAGAAATATTCAGTGCAGGATGTCCCACCTGTCAGGAGACCATTGATCTGGTCAACAATCTAGCATGCAATTCGTGTGAGATCAGCGTTGTTAATATGCACAATTCTGACATTGCAGTCCGTGCGAAGAGTTTGGGGATTCAATCTGTCCCTGTTGTCGTCATTAATGGCAAATTGGCTGATTGTTGTGCAAGCCAAGGGCCCGATGAATTATCACTGCGTGAAGCAGGGTTGGGACAATCCTGAAACTATTTCTAAAAACTTGAAAATATCTCTTGACTCTAAAGTATGGTACGGCGTTTAGAATATCACCCTATGAAGAAACTTCCCCATAAACTTTTTAACCAAGGAGAATTTAAGATGATGACAAAATTATTATGGTCTGTTGCGTTACTGGTTCCTGTTGGACTTTCTGCTTTGGCTGTTGGTTCTTCAAACGACACAGTTCAAAGTGTATGCCCTGGCAAAGTCGCCTGCCCCTTAACTGGCGAAGATGTTTGCAAAGACAAATGCCCGTTGATTGATGCCAACCGTGCAGATTGCCCTGGCAAGGTAGAATGTCCTTTGACGGGTGAACTTGTCTGCAAAGATAAATGCCCTCTCAATTCAAAAGAATCCAATGTTTCAACAAAAGCAGACTCCGATTTACTGCAATGCTGCCGAAAGAAGAAGTGACTAATTGGTTTTGTGATCAATATAAATCAAAGTTGGTGTAATCAGATCAATTACTTCCTCAACCATTCGGCTGTGCGTTCGTCCCGGCGGGTGGCACTGTCAAAATGAGTTGAATTTGGGTGCCACTGGCTGTGCCAGTGTTTGTTGGGTTTTCAAACCAAAGCACCTGTTGGGAGGTCGTTGGTAAAGGGAATGTCTTTGAATTGCTGACGAGGTGGTTCGAGCAGATAATATCTGGCGGAAGATCAGTTCCAGCCGACTGCTTTTTCACACAAGTTTCGTTCAACCGGGTTATTGCGGATGTAATCAATGGATGCCTGAATGGCTTGCTGGGAAAAGATATTCCGGTCATATCCTGCTCCTTCCTGCCCAAAGCGAACACAGGATTTGCCGGGACATTCCTGAATTGTCAGTTGGCAGAGAAGTTGTGAACGATTAGTACTAAGAATATCCTCGTTTCCAAGCAGGAGCTTGGGAACGAGTTGAACCTGGCGCTGCCCAGCTAATCCTCATTTGAAATTCACCAGGGGCATCACTGCCCCGTCTCGCCTGTTACTTATTGATAAAACAACCCGGAAAATTGTATGAAAATTCCCAGGATGATTGCCACGAACAGGCTCCACCAGAGTACAACGCTTGAGTACCAGTGATCGCCCAGTTCGCTGAAGATGTTCAGTTTTTGCCAGTTGAATGCCAACTGATCGGTGATTTGTTCGGGGCGTGGCGGCGGCGTTGCGAGGCTGACGCCGATGCAGACGACCACACAAAAGCCCCAGTTGATAATTCCCTGCATGGCGAATGGTTCAATCCATAAAGGATGTCCGGGAATGAATTGAACGTACAATTTCATTGCGATTCCTAAAACGAATCCTAAAAAGACGGCGGCGACTGCACCGGGGCCGTTAATGCGTCGCCACATCACCCCGAGCAAAAAGACGGCTCCGAATGGGGGCGCGAAGAACGCATACAGCGATTGCACATAAATAAACAGGCTGCCCCCGAGACGCTCGATAAAGCCAGCGATAACAATCGAGATGATTAAAATGACAACCGAAGAAATCATGCCAACTCGCACAAGCAGTTTTTCTCCAGCCTTGGGGTGGAGCATGCTTTTGTAAATGTCGAGCGTGAAAACAGTTGCAGTCGAATTCA
>WFOZ01000949.1 GCA_015487825.1 Planctomycetaceae bacterium | reverse complement strand
CCATGAAATCGTCGGAATTGGGAAATTCCACATTCTACCGGTTTTCAAACCGTGATCTGACGAATACGATATAGTGCGGGGTTTTGTACTATTGGTGTCAGTCTATCGAGTTGGTGTTGAATCGTTTTCATGATTTTTTCACTTGGGAAACGCCTGGAAGCGTTGCACACCAATTACTGCCTGCAGCACTAACGGTTTACTTCTTTGCGAATTAGGCAATTTTAACGTTTCTTTCTGGTTATGGCTGTCGAAATAAACCAGCTGTGCCGGGCGATTTTGTAGATTTTTTGTCCGTAATTGCGTTACTGTTGCTACCATATCTCAGGGCTACATTCGTGTTTCTGAAGATTTTCTTCCTGTGAGGAGAATATCGAGCAGGGTAGTCAGCGATGACTGCGTTCTTTTAGAATTTACTTTGACACAATCCACTCTTTTCCAGTTATCGGATGATCGATGTCGAATCACGATTCGACAACTTTTGTAGATTCCGTTGCTTCTCAGGCATCTGCGCCACCGGTCCGCAGAAAAAGCCGTCACCGAAAAAAATCTCGCAGTCCCAGTCATTCTTCACCGGCGTATACGGCTAACGATTCAGCCAATGCGAAACCTTCTTTTGAAGAAGGAGTTACTGTAGCAGCGATCCTGCTTTTCATCCGGCACTGGCTGCGTACTGCTGTTGCTGCCGGCTATGGGGTCTCTTTGTTAATTCATGCGATCGCTTTATTGATTATGTCTTTTGTGGTGCTGAGCCAGATTGATTTTGAAGAATCGATCATCTCCTCGATCTCCAGCGATGAAGAGACTTCACTGTTTGATGAAATTGTTGATGTCCGTATGGATATGCCCGAAGGAGATGTCTCGTTTGAAAAAACACTCGATTCAGCAACCAACATGGACATGGCGGACTGGGCAGATAATCCGATCACAACAGGTATCGAAGATTCGATTGAATCGTTGTTTGAAAAAGATGGAGCCAAAGGATTGGGCGGCGGTGGATTTATGGCTCCCCCCAGTTCCCGTGTCTTCAAAAAAGGAAGTTTCAGCGCCTGGACAATCCCTGATGATCCCGAACCTGGTCAGGACTACGTCATTGTTATCGTCGTAAAACTCCCCAAACGGATGAAAAAATATCGTGCTTCTGATCTGACAGGACTTGTGGTTGGCACCGATGGTTACCGCCAGGCAATTCCCGGCCCGGCCTACATGCGGGGTAATATTCATCTTCCGATGAAAGACCATATGGCCCAGTTGAAAGTTAAGGTACCTGGTGGCGCCTCTCGTGTTCGCGATGTCATCAGTATTCGCTCAAAGATGCTCAAAGAAAAACAGAATATCGAGCTTGAATTCTAACTGGACAGCGCCAAGTTTACCGGAAAAGAGTGACCCGTAAGACGGCTTGCGTTTACTCAGTATAGATGAATCCTTCGTAACGATTCAGTGATGTTTTGTTTTTGCAAGAATGGTAGCGGACCCTACGGCTAAGCAGGTGTTGATTCAGGCTGGGTCTACTCTTCCACGCCTGTTTCGCTTGAGTCGACTGCATTTTGTTGATGAGGTATTAGAGAAATATACTTTGGAATCTGGTAGTGAGGCGCATAAAAGCACCCGACCAGTACGAGACTGACCGGGCGATGTTGTGTGCTTTACGGGGCTATGAAACCACGAGCCCGCCTTAGATCAAAAAAAACCGCTAAAACACACGAATAAATCGCTGTTTATTCTCTAAGATCTCCAGGGGAGCGTCAAGAGGAGTTGAACATTTTTTGGCAATAAAGCAGAATTAAAGTCCGTCAGGTTCTTGTTGGAGTTCCCACTACTGAATAGTTTCGTTTGCTAAATATTAAACAGCAAGGCAGGCCAAAGCCCGTCCTTCATTACCAGGAAGTCTGAAATGTCAAAGCAGATTCGTTATATCATGGTCGGCGGTTTTCTCGGCGCAGGCAAGACAACAACATTAGCCCGACTTGCCGGAGAATATCGCAGGCAGGGTTTGAAAGTTGGTATCGTCACCAATGATCAGGCAGCCGATCTGGTCGATACCGGCATCCTGCGCGGCCTGGGCTTTGATGTCGAAGAAGTTGCAGGGGCCTGCTTCTGTTGTAACTTCGATGAACTTCTCGACCGCATGAAAACTCTGGGAGAAGATCAAAGGCCCGATATCATTCTGACCGAACCGGTTGGGAGCTGCACCGATTTGGTCGCAACGGTCATTCAACCCTTAAAGCATTTGTTTGATGCCGAGTTTGAGATCGCACCTTACGCCGTCATTTTGAAACCGAGCCACGGTCGCAAAATTCTTTCTGATGGACAGCGAACCGGTTTCTCTCCCAAAGCAGAATACATTTTGCAAAAACAACTTGAAGAAGCCGATGCGGTGCTTATCAACCGATGCGATGAAT
>WFOZ01000948.1 GCA_015487825.1 Planctomycetaceae bacterium | reverse complement strand
GTTCACGCTATTTCCGACAATTTGTCCCCATCACTGAATAGTTACAATATCAGTTTGGTTACGACTATCAGAATGAACCAGCCGTGCGGGGTATTATTTGCGGTAGATCATTTATCGTTGATGGGATAAATGGTAGCTGACGTCTTGCCGCAAATCTGACGTTCTCCAGCTAAGAGAGCCTCCGGGGGGCCCTTTCAGAGTAAAGCCTCCCTGATTTGAGATAAAATCGTGCTGAATTCAACTAAAAAACAGCTTAATGTTAATAAAGGGGATTCAGGTGGCTTATTGCGGTTTTACGGAATTGCGCGGGCGATAGATTTCTTCACAGTCTTGGCTCTCGGTCTGTCCGAAATATCAGAATGTTAATGGCGTGTCCAATATGGATACGAACATGACCAAGTCACGGCTTTCCGTACAGATGGAAATTCGTTTCTGAACTGATAACTGACCCTGAGACAGATTTGTGATCAGTTTTCGATAAAACTTTCGCTGGTCTAACTATTTTATCACGACAGCGATCTTATTCAGTTGATATCGAAAATCCCGGTAGGGCAGAGAATCTTCGAAGCCATCAGCATTTCAGAAGAATAGGGATGTGTGTTGCCAAGACAACTTATCAACACACTCAATAACTGTAGAGATTACCAACATTGATTCTGGTGTTTATTTCTCATTTTTAGTTTAGTTGTTTTGGACAAGGCTTTATGGCTGGTTTGCACACGAGTTTAAATTTCGATATTGGCTCATCTGCAAACAAAGGCGTATGTGCCAATATCGTTACAACCGGAACAACCGGTATCAAAAATGAGAAATCCTGTTCAACTTGGAGTCTGGAACGTTTCTGCAACGGTTTACAAAAACGGTTGCCGAAATAGACAGACAGGTTTGCCCGTACTTTCCGTGTCGAGAGAACGAAGCTTTTGACTCACACCTGTTGGGGTTGTCCCAATCGTCATTGCTCTGTTCGCGACGTTGTCCTCAGAAAAGAGTTCGAGGAGATTTGAAATGAAAAAGTTTATCTGTGTTGCTGCTATCCTGGCTATTTCCAGCATGAGTTTCTCAAGTGCAGAAGCTGGCCTGTTCAAAGGTCGTTTGCTGAAAAAATGCCGTGCACACTTCCATAAGCACACCTGTTGTGTTGATGATTGCTGTGTTGATGACTGCTGTGAGCCTAGCTGTTGTGCTCCTGCCGATTGCTGTGATGATGGCTGTGCACCTTCTTGCTGTGCACCTGCCGATTGCTGCGATAAAGGTTGTGCTCCAACTTGCTGTGCTCCAAACGACTGTTGCAACAAAGGTTGCGCACCATCTTGCTGTGCACCAAACAACTGCTGTGACAAAGGTGACAAGTGCTGTGTTCCTAGCTGCTGTGCTCCAAACAACTGCTGCGACAATGGCAATGCACCATCTTGCTGTGCACCATCTTGCTGTGCTCCAGCTTGCTGCACAAAGTAGTTTGAACGCGGTCATCAGGACTGCCTAGTATGTAGACGACTTCGGTCGTAAAGAATTTTGAAGACGATGGAAGACCCCTCTTCCATCGTCTTCTTTTTATTCCCCCTTGCCTTTTTGCCTGGCTGCTCACCAAGCATTGCCTGAAGCTGTTCATGTGGTATTAATGCAAAGCGTTGCATAGGACTTTATTAACAGGGGCAGACTTCCTCGTTAATCAGATCGATCATCTGGCGGAGTCGCCCGATATCTCTGCGGTTGAATTGTAGTGACAACCGGGGTAGCTCAAACAGATGTTCGTCATCAGCTTCAAGGTGGTGAGCCGTTGTTTTCTCGATTTTTCCGGATTCGCAAATCGAGCCGAATTCCTCATTAAGGCGTTCAACAAATTCATCAGTCGGTTCGAAATGCAATCGCAAGACCAGCTTTCCTCGTACATAGCGCATGCTGTTGTAGACACAATAAAAACTCATTACTTCTTCGACGGCATCATCTACGTTGTCGGTAATGCGATACAGCGAGGTATCTTCGGGAGAGATCAGCCCGGGCTTTAGAAGTTCATTATCGACGAATTGGCTCCAGTCTTCCCAATACTTCTCACTGGAGTCGCCAACCAGAACGATGGGCATCAGATCCCGCTTGCCGGTTTGAACCAGCGTCAGCGTTTCAAGGCACTCATCCAGCGTGCCAAACCCGCCGGGAAAGACTGCGATCGCGTGAACTTCTTTGACAAACAGCAGCTTACGGGTAAAGAAATATTTCAGATTCACCAGTTTGGGATCGTCTTTAATAATACGGTTCGCCTGCTGCTCGAAAGGAAGCATGATATTCAAGCCCATCGACTGACTCGGACCGGCTCCCACTTGAGCTGCCTCCATAATGCCCCCACC
The DNA here is from genome assembly GCA_015487825.1 of Planctomycetaceae bacterium. Taxonomy (GTDB): domain Bacteria; phylum Planctomycetota; class Planctomycetia; order Planctomycetales; family Planctomycetaceae; genus Rubinisphaera. The sequence goes on along the minus strand of WFOZ01000948.1, from coordinate 3,598 downwards.
TGCCCCGGTGACAACATACCAGCCTTCTGCTGCCATCCGTTTACCATATTCAACAGCCATCTGATAATTCGGGTCATCCTCCTGGCAGCGAGCAGAACCGAATACTGTCACTTTGCGATTTCTACGATAAGGCGTAAAAACCTTGAAAGCATACCGCAGTTCCTTGATCGAACGAGAGATGATTTTCAGATCACCTCGTCTGGCTCCGTCTTCTTTCAGTTTATCTGCAGTCTGTTTTATTTCATCAATCAGACGCTGCGTCTCTTCTTCTTCAGGACTGACTGGCTCAATGTAAGATTCTTCAACATCCTGAAAAACCATTTCTTCGGAAAGCTTGGGATCCGCATGCTTTCGTTTCTGTTTTCGAGACATCCTTGTTCTCTTTCTTGAGGGAACCTCTAAAAGTCAGGGAAATACCCAGCACGGCTGGTTCATTCTGATAGCCGTAACCAAACTGATATTTTTTCTAAAATTTGCGAGCCGTTCGCAAACTTTTACCGTTAGTAATGCAGATTCAGCGTCTGTTCCGAATGAGCATGTTGTCTGGCAAGAAACCTGTGCATCATTCAGGATAAAGCATCCAAAGCCTGTTCACGGGTTTCGTAGATTGCCCAGAGAGTGTCTAAGGCAGTAATTCGAAGTAGTTCGATCGCCATATTGCTGGCTCCGCAGAGCACAAGCTCTCCCCCTCGGCTTTTAACAAATTTATGACAACGCAGCAGCAAGGCCAGAAAAACCGAACCAAAATAGCCAACTTCGCTGAGGTCAATAATCACCAGAGGAACAGGTTGCTCTTTCAGGGGAGCCATGATCAAGTCGGCTGCCTGTTCGATCAGGTCCCAGTTCATTGATTCGATATTGCTTGCCGGCGTAACAACGACAACTTCGTTATGCCATTCCAGGCGAAAATCTTCCTGAGTACTCATAGTCAAACAATTCTTACTCTGACAGGGTTTTGAATGCCTCAAATAATCTTGAGAATCTGAAAAGGCATTGTTGATGAACCTTGGATGATGCGAAAGCCTGGTCGATATTGTAAAGAATTATTTCATTCTGGCAAAGCCTCATCAATCACGATAGGGAGAAATCGACGTTTTGAGATTCCGCAAGAGAAAGTTGTAAACGACTCAGTACCAGTTCTATATCATGATTGTTAAATTACGTACTGTCGATAATCCATTTCTTTGCGAGATCGCATATTTCAAAGGTATCCATTTGGCTACGGCGGTCAAAACAGACCAGCGATGCCAGATTTCTTGACCATTGATTGGATTTTTGGGAGTTTCCGCCAGATGAAAAAAAAATTGACCTGGATTGCTGCAGGAGCTCTGATTGCCGTTGCGATTGCAATTTTTTCTGTCTGGTTGCCTGCTCCTCTAAAGAAACTGGGCTTATTTTCGTGCCTGCTGGGAGGAGTAATCGGATTTGCTCTCTGGAAGTTGAGAGAGAAGTTTGATCTCAAGAATCATACCAGCGATAAATGGGTCGCATTTGTGTCTGGCGGGTTGGCGGAAGCGGTTCGCATTTCTGAATCGTACCGTATCCACCTGGCAGAACAGCAACGCAGGTTAACAGAAGAAATTGAAAAGCTGCCCGGGATGTTCCCCACATTAAAGTCGGAATTAACTGAGCGAGTCAAACAAAACTTTACCGATTTTCTGTCGCTGAGATATTCCGCCCTTTCGAACAGCCTGGAACAACATACCGGCTCTTGGGTACTTTTAACCATGTTTGCATTCGAATTACTCCTCGCTTGCGGAGCCGCTTTTTTGGTGTATCGCTATCTGTTTCAACAAGCGAATCAAACGATATCTGATGAAAGCAGTCAAAAGTAGCTCTTGCTCAGAATTCATGTGGAAGCATTTCGCTCTGCATAATTTGGCTGTTGGGATGAATTTGCAGGCCTGAGTTCCGATTGTATCAGTTGGCTCAATTAAATTGCTTTGCTTACAGCCCTGTTACCGGGAGCTTTGCCGCATGTTGCTTTTTTGCAACATAGAGTTGAGAGACTAACGAGACTCCCCTCTCTCAACAGGTAACTGCACGATGTCTGAATTAGCCCAGTCTGAAACGGTCTCTTCCAAAGGTGACTCTGCCCCTGCTGTCTCAATGGATGGCGATTTTGTTTTGGTGGATATTGAAACCTTACTTCTCGGTCGACCACTTAAATTCCCTGTTTATGATCGAACAGGAGTTCTGTTGCTTGCAAAAGATTCGGTCATTACGCCAAATTTCCGTCGCATTCTTCGCGAAAGGGAAGTGACAAAAGTGCGACTGCATAATGACGATGCAGATATCATTTCCTCAACACGAGCTATGGGCAAGCTCGGCGATTCTGCCAGAAAAGCGAATCACGATCTGGAAATCAGCAAGCAGTTTCAGGAGTCAGTCGAAAATGGTTTACAGTTTGTTTCCAACCAGGGCGATGCGGTTCATGATGCAATTATTGATCATGGAAATAATGGATACTGCCCGGATAAGCAGGCAGAACTGGATGAAAAGAACCAGAAGCAGTGTGAAACATTGGCCCAGCTAATGAATTCGGTCTCTGGCAGCAACAGGCTTGATGGAGAGATCTTTCGCGAAGCGACATTCGGTTTTCTTGAAGGAATGTGCGAAGACTTTGATTGCATGAATGCCTCATCATTGAATCTGAAAATTGATGACCGACTGGCTCAGCACTGTCATCGTATGTCTATTCTCGCAATGAGTATCGCTGTTGAAATAGGATTGAACGATGAAAACGTCTGCCGCGTTGGAGTCACCGGCTTACTACACGACTGGGGCATGCTGAAAGTTCCCGAACATATTCGTAATCCCGGGAAACCGTTGAAAGAGCTGGACCGTCTTGAACTGCAAAAGCATGTAATGTACTCAATCGATATACTTGAAAAAATGACCGGTTTGCCTACGCTTGTGCCACTCGTTTCCTACCAGGTCCACGAACAAATGAATGGCGAGGGCTATCCACGCGGACGAGTCGGGAATAACATTCATCTGTTCGCGAGAATTCTGCACGTTGCTCATTGCTATGTCGAACTGACAACAAAAACGGGTTACCGCAACGCTCTTTCTCCTTACGATGCAACGATGCAACTGTTTCGCTATGCCAAAAACGGAATACTGGATCCGGTTGTGTTACGAGCTTTGTTGCGGGCACAGTCGTTATTTCCGGTGGGAAGTCTTGTCATGCTTTCCAGTGGCAGCATGGCGAAAGTCGTTCGAGCCAACGGCGACCTGTTTGCAGAACCGATTGTTCAACTGGTGCAGGACAGCCAGGGAAACGAAATAAAACAGGGCGAATCGGGAACCATCCTCAACCTTTCAGAAGTTGATTGCAAAGTGACACAGGCGATGCCGATCTTTCACGATGCAGAACCAATTCCAGCTCCTCATTTTCTCAAAAAGAGCAAAGCCTCAAGAAAACATCGGCAGAAATTTCAAGCCGGCTAGGAGGCTGCTTAATCATCATCGCCCAGCATTTTCAGAAACCCCGGGCCATCATCTGAATCTGAATCGTCGTGGAATTCAAATTCATCAGGGTCAACCGTCGACGGGTCGTGTGAAATGACTTCTGTCTTTTCACTGGGCGAGACTT
>WFOZ01000947.1 GCA_015487825.1 Planctomycetaceae bacterium | reverse complement strand
GATCGATACATGAGAAAGAAGATACGGTTTGATGAACTGGAAACAATGCCGAGAAAATTTATTGGGAAACAAGACGTTTGAGCTACCACCGCGGTTCAAACTACCAATGCTTCCGCAAGCAGTGAGTGAGTTTAACCAGGCCGCCGCCGACCCCAATGTAACAATCAATAAGTTGGCAGCCATTCTGGAAACAGACAGTGGATTGGCAATTGAAGTCCTGAAAATGGTCAACTCCAGTCTCTATGGACTTCGTTCAAAAATATCCTCAGTAAAACAGGCTATCAATCTGCTGGGAGTTCCACGCATAAAAACTTCTGTTCTGACGTTGGCAGTACAAGAAGCCATGTCCGGGAGTCAATCAAAGCTGATCAACTTGAAAAATTTCTGGGCAGCTAATATGGAACGGGCTATATTTGCTGCAGAGGTTGCAGCCCTGCTAAAAACAGACGTAGAAACCGCCTATGCCGCATCAATGCTTCAGGATTTCATGTTGCCAGTGCTGACCTCTGCCATGTTTGAACAATACACCGATTTTGTTGATCAGAATGAACAAGAAAAAACGACTCTTGCCGTCTACGAACAGAATAAACTGGGGTGGGACCATGCCGTCGCTGCAGCCCATATTACCTATCAATGGAAATTTTCTGATGAACTGATCTGCTGTATCTACCTGCATCACAAAGGGCTGGCTATTCTGATGGATCTGAATTACGCCCGAACTCCTGCAGCAGCAGTTGCGTTATCTGCGATGCTCCCCGATGCTATGCAACAATTTCCGCATGGACTTGAGCAGCTTCTTCAGTTGCAGTCCATCTGGAAAAAGTTTGATCTGCAATCTATCGCCAAGCGTGTTGAAGAAAAGTTCTACGAAATGGGGGGAGATCGAGTTCACCATATGACATTAAATCGTCGCCTTGAAAAGCATTTCAAAGAAGCCGAAAACAAGGTTGCAGTTTGCGGATAAGATAGCCTTCATAGAAACCATCACAAGCATTGGGAAGTGTAACAGGAAATCAACAAGAGAAGTGAATTCGGGATAAAGTCACCATGGGGGATCAGCAATCTATCGACTGGAAGAATCTGCTTGATGAAAAGCTGGATAATCTGACAATTTCAATTCTTCCACCAACCTTAAAACTTCCTGCCCTCCCGGTTGCGGTGACTCAGTTTATGGAACGTTCAAAGGATCCGGAAGCATCTCTGAAAGATCTGGCTGAAATTATTGAGACCGATAGTGGACTGACCATCGAACTGCTACGGCATCTGAATTCATCTTTCGTTGGCCTCCGCCACAAGGCAACTTCTGCGATGCAGGCACTCTCTCTTTTGGGACGGCGTCAAAGCACGATGTTTCTTATTACAACCGGAATGGAAGCTGCCGTTCGCTCGCGAAAATCCAAACTGATCAATCAGGGAAGTTTCTGGAATACCTGTTTGCAGAAAGCGTTGTTCGCCAGAGAAGTTGGCAAACTACTTGGCGCAGATGTCGATGTTGCCTTTGCCGGGGCGATGCTTTCTGATTTCCTGCTACCGATTTTAACTAATGATTTATATGAACATTATTTGCAATTTACCGACTCCCGGGAAAAGCAACCGGAATTGATGGTTCAGTTTGAAAATAATACTTTTCAGTGGGACCATGCAGTGGCGGGAGCCTGTCTGGCTCGTCGATGGTACCTGCCGGACGAATTGGTCTGCTGTATCCTCATGCATCACCGCGGGTTACACATGCTTGTCGATCCTGTCCTGAAACGAAGCTCTGTTACAGCAGTTGCAATCTCTGCGCTTCTTCCTGATCAGCTTCGACAACACTACACCGGCCTGGAACAATTAGTTCTGCTGCAGGAAAAATGGCCCGCCTTCGATCTCGAGAAGCTAATTAACAGTGTCGATGAAACTCATGCAGAAATTGGTTCCGGCGTAAAAAATGACTTTCCCCTGGCTCGTCGCTGTAAGCCTGTCATCGATCGATTCAAAGAAAAATGTGAAAGCAGATTGAAAAACGAAGCAACCGATACTTAAACTGTCGACTAATATAGCTCAATTGAAAATTCGAAGCGGGTATATAATTGAAGGTATTCAGGGATGAGCAAGATGCCAGATTTTCCACTTGCTTCCAAAGTCGCGGTTGCATTCCGTGGCTACAATATGACCAATATCGGTCGAACAGCTGAGCTACTCGATCACCCCGATGTTGGTCCGCATCTGACAAAACGCCTTACCCAGGCTCAAAATCTTTTTGAAGACCTGATGGGAGAGAATGTCGATTATTTTCACATTCTCCGTACCGGGCGAGCATCTACTCTGGAAACATACGCATCGGATCTGGCTTTAATTGTCGCAATCGAATTGGCTCACTGGGATACTCTTCTCGATCTTCTGGGCGAGCAGAAAGAAAATATTGAAGTTCTCGTGGGATATAGCCTCGGAGAAGTGACCGCAACAATTGCAGCAGGTCTGTTTACCTACGAAAATGCAATGAAGCCCATTCTCACTCTTGCTGGTGATGCTGCTGAATTGGCTGGTGATATCACAATGGGAATTTTATTTTCGCGAGGCCCGGGCCTTGAGATCGATCTGATCAAACAACGTTGCGAAGAAATTTCCAGCCAGGGAAATGGCATACTGGCAATTTCCACATATCTTTCTCCCAACACACTGCTTCTGATGGGACAGGGAGAGACGATTACCCTTTTCAAAGATACCATGGGAGAATTTCTGCCCAAGTCGGTACATTTGAGAAAAAATTCAAACCGCTGGCCTCCTTTGCATACACCAATTGTTTTACAAAAACACCTCCGAGACCGGGCTGCTATCATATTACAAACGACTCCATTTCAAAACAAAGAGCCGTTGTATCCAATTCTCTCGTGCGTCACAGGAGACATTGCCTATACCGGCCCGAATTCTCGTACGATCATAACGAATTGGATTGATCATCCTCAGCTCTTATGGGATTGCGTCCACACGATGCTTGTCATGGGGATAGAACAGGTAATTCACCTGGGGCCTGAACCGAATATTTTTCCCGCAACGCTGACAAGACTTGCAGAAAATGTCCAGACGCAAATTAATCAACCAAGCTGGCGGGGCTACGGCTTACGGACGATTTCCCGCTGGGCCGCACGCAGATCCTGGCTCACCAATCTAATCAGTCGAGACGCTGTTTTACTTCGGGCACCGCATGTTGAACAGATTATCCTGGAGGACTGGCTGCTCGATCCTTCATCACAAGAGGAACCAGCAGAGCAAGATTCCTGATACAAGAAGGTCTCTTAACTGGACAGCGCCAGGTTCTATTTAAGGATTGATGTAACTCGTGATATACCTTGATGTTATTTCCTCGTTCCCAAGGTCCACCTTG